>JAKAAV010000027.1 GCA_021802185.1 Chloroflexota bacterium
TGTGTTGCGAGACCCGACGGTGGAGTTGAATGATGTCGATCTTATGAGTATCAGTATGAGTATGGTCAGCGGTGGCCTGGATACGATGGTCAATACGCTGGCATGGACTATAGGCATGCTCGCCCTGCGCCCGGCCGCAACGCATGGCCCGGAACTGCGCGACCTCCCGGTGTTCGACGGATCCGAACGCCCCGAGCACCCGGATCCCCTCGTGCTCGCAGTGCTCGATCGCCGCGAGACGCTTGCCCGGCGCGACGAACCGAGCGCAATCCTGGACGCGGTGGTCGCCGCGCACATCGCTGTGCACATCCCGATGATCGTCGAGCGCGAGGACGGCACTTCCGACGTGGAGGGCGTCCTCGTCGCGGCGGTCCCGTCGGACCGGCTCGACCCTCCGGAACTCGACGCGCTTCGAGCGCTCGCGGTCCTCGGTGCGCTCGTCACGGCGCACGCCCGACTCGAGACGGCCCTCGAGGAGCGGTCGGACTGGCTCGACCGCCTCGCGCATACGGACGCGCTGACCGGCCTCGCGAACCGCCGGACGCTCGACCGGGTGCTCGAGCTCGAGATCGCGCGCGCGGCCCGTCAGGCGACCACGCTGGGCGTCGCGATCTTCGGCGTCGACGGCCTCGAACAGGTGACCGAGCGCGACGGCGCCCACGCGGCGGACGACGTGCTGCGCCGCGTCGCGGCCTCGCTCGCCGACACGGTCCGGCTCGTCGACACGGTCGCCCGCTACGGGCGCTCGGAGTTCGTCGTGGTGGCGCCCGGGTCGACCGGGCTCGCCATGGCGCAACGCGCGGCGGGCGCGATCGCCAGGATCGGGGCGGACGGGACGTCTCCGGCCGTGAGCGTCGGCGTCGCCGTGTATCCCGCCGATGGCTCGGCGCCCGGCGAGATGCTCGGGTCGGCCGAGCGCGCGCTCGCGGACGCGCGTCAGCGCGGGGGTGCGATCGTCGCCGCGACCTGAAGCCGGGCGGCGCCCTGCCTCAGCCCGCTTCGTGCGTCAGCTGGAGCAGCTCCGCGATCGCGCCGAAGACGTCGCGGGCGATGGCGTCCGCCGGGCGATCGGCGTCCACCACCAGCCATCGCGTCGGCTCGATCCTCGCCAGCTCGAGGAATCCCTCCCGGACCCGCTCGTGGAACGCCGCGTCGAACGTGTCGGCCGTCTCGAATCGCGTCAGTCCCTCTGGCTCGCCGGCGGAGCGCCGCGCGAGGCCGGCATCCACGGGCACGTCGAGCAGGATCGTCCGGTTCGGCCGGACGCCACGCGTCGCGAACGCGCCGAGCTCGCGAAGGCGGTCGAGCGGGACGCCCGACCCGTACCCCTGGTACGCGACCGTCGAGTCCGCGTACCGGTCGCAGATCACGACGGCCCCGCGCCGGAGCGCCGGCCAGATCACGTCGTCGACGTGCTGGGCCCGCGCCGCCGCGAACAGGAGGGCGTCGGCTCGAGCGGCATGGCGGACGCCGTCGCGGTCGAGGAGGACGCGCCGGACACGCTCGCCGAGCGGCGTGCCGCCGGGTTCGCGGGTGAGCACGACATCGATCCCGAGCGACTCGAGCCGCTGGGCGAGCAGCCCGGCCTGCGTCGACTTGCCCGATCCGTCGGGGCCCTCGAACGTGATGAACGTCCCGGACCAGATCATGGCCGAAGTCTACGGGGACGCGCGGCGCGAGGACCGATCCTGCCGCCTGACGGCGGCGCCTGGCGCGGGCGCCTATCGCCAGGCTCGCGCCTTGTCCGGGTACAGCCGCACGCGCCGGTACGGCTCCCGTCCGCGAGACTGCGAGATGACGTTCGCCTGCTCGGCCATCTGGTGCTGCAGGCGCCGGATGTACGCGTTCTGCGGCGTCAGCTCGACGGGGCGCGACTCGTGCCTCACGAGCCCGATCGCCTCCTCGGTCTCGCGCAGCGCCGCCTCCCGGGGGTCGACCTCGATCGAGTACAGCGACGTCAGGCACGCCTCCATCTGGATGACGGTGTTCGACTTCAGCACGAAGATCGGAAGCGCGCGCTCCTCGGCGTCGCGGAGCGCCGGGAGCTTCTGCCGGTAGTAGTTGCGCAGGGTGATGACGACGTCCGCCTCCTCGGCGTCCTGCACGACGATGACCGGCAGCTGCAGCTCGCGGATGGCCTGCTCGAGCTTCTTGCGGCTGATCCCGAAGCCGAGAACACGGATCGTCGGCAACGCGGTTGCGTAGCCGTCAGGCGCTCGCCGTCCGAGCCGGTCGAACACGGTTCCGGTCCGCTCCTCGCCGACCTCGTCCTCCTCGTCCTCGTCGTCTTCGTCGTCCTCGACCTCGTCGCCGGGCAGCGTCGCACCGACTGCGGTCCGGACCGCCGGCACCACGGCGCGCTCCGTTCGCTCCGGGCCACGCGTGTCGGGACCCCGTGTCTCGGGACCCTCCTCGTCGTCGGGAGCCTCCTGGTCGTCCGGGGCCGCGGAGTCCACGACCGCCGTGCCGGGCATGTCGCGTCCCCGATCGCCCGCCGCAGCGGACGCGTCCTCGAGCTGCGCGCCCTCGCCCCCGTCCGCGGCGGCCTCCATGGCGCGTGCGGCGGACTCCCGCCACGAGCGCTGTCGTTCGAGCTCACGCGCGTCGCGGGCCCGCTGGTCGAGCGCCGCGGCCTGTGATCCCCGTTCGAGCGGCCCGCGGTCCGCGATGTCGCCCGACCGGAACGCGAGCTCGGGATCCTGCATCCCGGCGAAGTACGCGTCGCGATCGGTCCCCCAGCTCTCCCCGCCCGGTCCGGCCCCGGCGGCCGAACTCGGGGCCGGACCACCCGCGTCTGCGCCGCGCGTCCGCGACCGGCCGGACCGGGCCGCCTCGCGTCCCCGCGTCGCACGCCATCCGCCCGACGTCCCGGACCGGTATCCCGGCCGGTACCCGGGCTCGACCTGCAGGCCGCCCGTCCGGTAGTCGGAGTCGCCGCGCCATCCGGGCTCCGGGCGCCACCCTCCCTGGCCGGTCCCGACGAGGCCCGCAAAGCGGTCGGCGACACCCTGCGCCGGACGCGGCCGCGGGCGCGACTGTGACCGGTGCACGCCGCCCTCGTCGCGCCAGCGCAGCTCGGGCGCCACGGGATCGCCGCGCAGGAGTGCGTCGACCGTCTCGGCGACGTCGGCATGGACCGTCACCCGCTCGCGGTCCTGGATCTCGACGACCACGTCGAACGTCGGCGGCGCCTTCCGCTCGAGCACGCTCTTCTGCGTCCGCCGGCGGCGCGCCTCCTCGTCGCCGAGCGTGACGCTCTGGATCCCGCCGATGAGGTCGGAGAGCGTCGGGTTCAGCATGAGGTTGTCGAGGTTGTTGCCGTGCGCCGTGCCGATGAGCTGCACGCCCCGCTCGGCGATCGTGCGGGCCGCCATCGCCTCGAGCTCGGTGCCGATCTCGTCGATGACGATGACCTGGGGCATGTGGTTCTCGACCGCCTCGATCATCACCGCGTGCTGCAGCGCCGGCGTGGGAACCTGCATCCGGCGCGCCCGGCCGATGCCCGGATGCGGGATGTCACCGTCGCCCGCGCTCTCGTTCGACGTGTCGACGACGACGACGCGCTTGTCCAGGTCGTCCGCCAGCACGCGCGCCGCCTCGCGCAGCATGGTCGTCTTGCCGATGCCCGGGCGGCCCATGATCAGCACCGACCGGCCGGACTCGACGAGGTCCTCGATGATCTCGATCGTGCCGAAGACGGCGCGGCCGACGCGCAGGGTCAGCCCGACGATCTTGCCGCTGCGGTTGCGGATCGCGCTGATGCGGTGCAGCGTCCGCTCGACGCCGGCACGGTTGTCGTCGCCGAACGAGCCGATGTGGTCCACGACCCACTGGATGTCGCGGTCGCTGACCTCGCGCTCGAGCAGCACCTCCTCGCCGCCCGACCCGAAGCGCGCCTCGGGATGGCGCCCCAGGTCGAGCACGACCTCGATGAGCTCGCGCTCCGGCGGCAGCTTCCGCAGCCGGTCGGCGATCTCGGGGGGCAGTGCCGCCAGGAGCGCGTCGATGTCGTCGGTCAGTTCGTGTCGGTGGTTGAGCGTCACGGTTCTCCTTGCTCGCGCCTCAGCGGGGGACCGGCACGAGGGCCGGATCCGCGACGCGGACGAGGGCTTCCTTCATGAGCAGCGTCACGGTCGCGACGTTCGTGAAGCCGCATTCCTCGAAGCACCGGTCGAGGGGCGCCTCGTACGTCCGGACGGGGGCGATCACCCCCTGGTCGTGGCGCCCGCCACGCCCCCGGCTGCCGCCGGTCCGCTCGCCGATCAGCGACAGGCCATACCGGACGAGGAGGGTCGCGTCGAAGTCCGGACGCGCCATCACGCGAAGGTAGTGCGGCTGCTCCTCTCGCGCGACTCCGACCTGCAGGAGGCCGACGACCTCGTCCCCGTGGGCGCCGGCGCGCTCCTGCACGTATGACTCGACCTCGGCGAAGCGCAGGATCGGCGCGAGACTGCTCCGTGGCGTCGCCGCCTGCTGGCCCGAGCGCTCCCAGTCGGCGAGCCGGTACGCCTCGAGCCGCGCGACCGGGGCCGGGGTGACCTGCGAGTAGAGCCGGCTGAGCGCGAGCGCGTCGATCGGCAGGACCGGCCGGATCCCTTCCCGCGCCGCCTCTTCGGGCGTCACCTTCGGCAGCGGAACCTCCGGCGCCTGGTACAGCACGTGCTCCTGGCCGTACGGGATGAACCCGGCCTGCATGAACAGCTCGACGTTCCCGCCCGCGTCGGCGCAGGCGACGTGGAACCGGACGGCACCGCGACGGGCGACGTCGCGGAGGAGGTGCTGCACGAGCCGCAGGCGGATGTCGCCCGCCTCCTGGATCCCGACCGCGTCGAGCTCAACGATCGTCCACTCGTCGCGCTGTGGGTCCCGCTCGACGCGCGCAAGCCCGGCCAGCCGGCCGTCCTCCTCGTACACGAAGAGCTGGTCACTCGGCCGGAACGCGCCAAGCGGCATCCGGAACAGGCGGAAGACGCTGACCTGGCTCCGGCTGACCGGCAGGCCGAGCGAGCGCATGCCGGACTCCCGGTCGTCGGCCTGGTGCGACAGGCGCGACAGCTCGCCGAGCGCAGCGAGGTCGGTGAGCCGCGCGCCCCGGACCCGGCCCGGACGTGCGCTCACGACGACGCCGCCTGCCGGTTCCGGCCCGGCGAGCCCGACGCCATGTCGCGGGCAGCCGATCCGCGCCTCCGCGGCGCCGACCCTTCGCCCGGCTCGTCGTGGTCGGCGGCCATCGTCGCGAGGAGGCTGTGGAAGCGCGTCTCCCCGGCGAGCTCTGGATGGAACGCCGTGGCCAGCACGTTCCGCTGCCGCACGGCCACGATCCGGCCGTCGTCGAGGCGAGCGAGGACGTCCACGTCGGGTCCGGCGCGCTCGACGATCGGCGCGCGGATGAACACGGCGTGCATCGGGCGGTTGCCGAGGAGCGGCACGACGAGATCCGTCTCGAAGCTGTCGAGCTGGCGGCCGAACGCGTTCCGTTTGATCTCCACGTCGAGGACGGGGAAGACGGACTCGTCGCCGTCGACGATCCGGCGCGACAGCAGGATCATGCCGGCGCACGTCCCGAGGACGGGCGCCCCGGATTCGATCAGTCGCTCGATGGGCTCGCGCAACCCCCAGCGGTCGACGAGCTTGCGCATCGTCGTGCTCTCGCCGCCGGGCAGGATCAGGCCCGAGATCCCGTCGAGATCCTCCGGAAGGCGGATGGGCACGCCTTCGACCCCGATGTCGCGCAGGATCTGGATGTGCTCGGCAAAGGCGCCCTGCATCGCGAGGACGCCGATCTTCATGGCCGTCATCGCCGGCCCCCTCCGGCTACCAGCCGCGGACCGCCAGCCTGTCGGCCTCCGCGATGGTCGCCAGCTCCAGTCCGCGCATCGGGGCGCCCAGGCCCTTGGACACGTCGGCGAGGATCCGCGGGTCGTCGTAGTGCGTCGTCGCCTGGACGATCGCGCGCGCCATCCGCGCAGGATCGTCGGACTTGAAGATGCCCGAACCGACGAAGACGCCCTCGGCGCCGAGCTGCATGGCGAGCGCGGCGTCGGCAGGGGTCGAGATGCCGCCGGCGACGAAGTTCACGACGGGGAGCCTGCCCGTGTGCGCCACCTCCGCGACCAGCTCGTACGGGGCCTGAAGGTCCTTGGCGGCGGTGAAGAGCTCGTCGTCGCGCTTCGCGGCGAGAGCCCGGATGCCCGAGTGGACGGCGCGGATGTGGCGAACGGCCTCGACGATGTTGCCGGTGCCGGCTTCGCCCTTCGTCCGGATCATCGCGGCCCCCTCGGCGATCCGGCGGAGCGCCTCGCCAAGGTCGCGGCAGCCGCACACGAACGGCACCTTGAACTGGTGCTTGTCGATGTGGAACGACTCGTCGGCCGGGGTCAGCACCTCCGACTCGTCGATGTAGTCGACCCCGAGCGCCTCGAGGATCTGGGCCTCGACGAAGTGGCCGATCCGTGCCTTCGCCATCACCGGGATCGTGACCGCGTGCATGATCTCTTCGATGAGAGCGGGGTCGCTCATGCGCGCGACGCCGCCGGCGGCGCGGATGTCGGCGGGGACCCGCTCGAGCGCCATGACGGCGCACGCGCCGGCGTCCTCGGCGATGCGGGCATGCTCGGCCGTGACGACGTCCATGATGACGCCGCCCTTGAGCATCTGGGCGAGCCCCTTCTTGGTGGCCCAGGTGGAGGTTTCGGTGCTCATTGCTCTGGTGATGACCTCGGAGATGTCCGTGGCACCCGCCGGCCCATCGCCGTGCGTCGTCTGTGCGGCCGTCGCGGAACCGTCCCTGGACGGCTCACCGCGCAGGCGGAACGAACGGGGCGCCACTCGGACCGATTATCTCATCAATCGTCACGGGCAACTCACGACGGAATCCGGCGCACGCTGCGGTCGTGTCGCACCGGACGGCCCCGCCGGGCGTCGCTCGACTGCATGCGCGACACTCGCGGCGTGAGAGAACGGCAGCTCTGCGACGAACGCCGAGCGACATGCGGCCCGATGCACCGGCGGTGACCGGCGACGATCCCACCCACGCCGTCCGAACGCCCGACCAGACGCTACCGGACGACCTCCTGGCGGACCGGACGCTCGGCGACGTCGCCGCGGACATCGTGGTCTGCCGCGCGTGTCCGAGGCTGGTCGCGTGGCGCGAGCAGGTCGCGCGCGAGAAGGTCGCGCGGTACCGCGACCGGACGTACTGGGCGCGGCCGGTGCCGGGCTATGGCGATCCACTCGCCCGGATCGCGATCGTGGGCCTCGCGCCGGCGGCGCACGGCGGCAACCGGACGGGTCGCGTCTTCACGGGCGACCGGTCCGGCGACGTGCTGTTCGCGGCGATGTACCGGGCCGGGCTCGCGAACCAGCCGACGTCCAGGTCCTCCGACGACGGCCTGGCGGTGCGGGACGCGTACGTCGCGGCCGCGGTCCGCTGCGCGCCGCCCCTCAACCGGCCACTGCCGTCCGAGCGCGACCGCTGCCTCCCGTACCTCGTCCGCGAGCTGCGGCTGCTGCCGGAGCTCCGCGTGATCGTCGCGCTCGGCGCGTTCGGCTGGGACGGGGTGCTCCGGACGATGGACATCCTCGGCCATCGCGTCCGGCCCAGGCCACGGTTCGGCCACGGCGCCGTGGCGGGCGTGGGGCCGTACACGCTCGTCGGGTGCTTCCACCCGAGCCAGCAGAACACCTTCACCGGCCGCCTGACGCCGCCGATGCTCGACGCGGTCCTGGCCACCGCCCGGGAGTTCGCGGGGCTGGGACCGCCGCGGACCGCGGGCAGCGAGGAATCCGTCGCCTCCTGACCGCGCCCGTCCGACCGCGTCGATCTCCTGACTGCGCCCGATCGCCCTATCGCGCGAGCGGTCGGAGCGCGCGCGCCACGATCCGGGCCGCGCGTGGGGCGCCGCCAGGTGGCAGCGCCGCAACGATGGCGAGCAGCGGACGCGCATCCTGGTCGGGGACGGCCGCGAGAAGTGCGACCAGGCGCAGGGCCTGCTCGTCCGGGATCTCCCCCAGCAGGCGCATCCCGCGCTCGACCGTGTCCGGAGGGACGCGCGCGACCAGCGCCGCCGCCCGGTCGAAGAGGCGCACGAACTCGAGGAAGTCCGCGAGCCAGTCGCGCAGTCCGGCGAGCTCCCCGTCGCCGGGCGCCTGCAGCGCCACCGTGTCAGCCGCGGCCGAGGCGGAGGCGATCGCCGCGGCGGTCGGGTCCCCTTCGCGCAGCCGCCGCTGCTCGACCACCCTCCCGAACCATCGCCAGTGATCGCCGACCGCCACCCACGCCGTTCCGGCGGGTCCCCGCCTGCCCACCCGGCGGGGCTCCGGCACGCGTTCGACCAATCCCCAGGCCTCGGATTCGGCGAGCGCGATGCTCGCCGCCCGGTGGCTCAGCCCGAGCGCCTCGCGCACCTCCCGTTCGGTGAGCGCCCGACGGTGCGCGAGCAGGTACCCGTGGACGCGGGCCGTGGCCGGCGCCACTCCCCATTCGGGGCCGACCGTCCCCCATGCGTCTGCGAAGCGGCGACGGAGGACCTCGGCGGTCCCCCCCGGTTCCAGTCGCGATGCCCGCGGCTCCGCGGGCACGGGGTTCGGGCGCGGCGGTTTCGCGGGCGCAGGCTCGGAGGGCGGCAGGTTCGCGGGCGCAGGCCCGGGCCCCGGCCTGATCGCCGGGACCGGCTCGGGGGGCGGCGGCACCACGGGCGCGCCGGACGGAAGCGGGGCCGTGGCGGCGGTCGGTGCGGCCGCGCCGCGTCCCGCCGGCCCGCGCCTGTCCCACGCGGCCCATTCATGCGCCTTGACAGTAGCGCGTTTCTCGTTCATACCTCACGCTCCAGCATGCTACTGGAGCATAGCGTGGAAGAGCGCAGAGAACTCGGTCGCGATGGCACGTCGGTCGCGGCAGCGATTGCCGTCCAGCTCGGGATGGCCGGCCTGCTCGCCATGGGGCTGTCGGGCGCGGGGCAGCCCGGGACGGCCGTCGAGCCAACCGTGATCCCGCGCGCGGTCCTGCTTCCTGCCGCGCTGGCGCTGCCGGCCGTCGCCGCCATCGGCGGGTGGTTCGGGAGGCCCTCGCTGTTCGTCGCGGCGGCCGTGGCGACGCTTGCCGCCGTCGTGCGGCCCGTCAGCATCGGGATGCTGATCCTGCTGTTCCCGGCAGCGGTGTTCCTGCGCGCGGCGGCGCTCCGCGCCGGCTCGCGCGGCGGGACGAGTCGCGTGGCGGCAGTCGTCGCGGTGGGGGTCGTGGCGCTCATCGTCGCCTTCGTCGTCGCGTTCGCCGCCGGCGCGTTCCTCGCGTTCTGGACGCTGGCGCTCGGCGGCGCGCTCCTCGCCATCGTGGCGGCGATCCTCGTGCTCGTGCGCCTCGGCCGGCTGGAACACCCTCGCACACGCGCCGCCCGGGCCATCGTCGGAACGATCCTCGTGGCGGCGCTCCCCGTGGTCGCGTTCACGCTGCCGCTGACCGACACGATGACGGTGTGCTGGACTGCGGCGAACGGCGCCGTCATGCGCATCAGCGAGGCGCGCGCC
The DNA here is from genome assembly GCA_021802185.1 of Chloroflexota bacterium. Lineage (GTDB taxonomy): Bacteria > Chloroflexota > Limnocylindria > Limnocylindrales > CSP1-4 > JAJYNJ01. The sequence continues at coordinate 9,526 of JAKAAV010000027.1, forward strand.
GACGAGCTCGGCCGGCCGGCGGGTGCCACGACGTGGGTGGAGACGTCGGGGTCGCCAGGCGTGGCGGTCGTCACCGGGACGGGCTGTGACGGCGACGTGCCGAGCGTCCGGTCGGAGTGGCTGTCGGCCGCCGCGCTCGCGTGCGCGCTCGTCGTCGCGTTCGCCGTCGTCCCGCGCCGCGCAGACGGCGAGCGCGCCGGCGCCGGATGACCCCGCACAGACTCTGCGGCGACCGCGCGAGAGCGTGCGAGCGTCACCCGGCCCGGCGGGAAGGAACGGGAAGAGACCGCCCGCCGAAGCGAGCGGCCCCTCTGTGAGCTCCGCGAATGGGTTGCCGGATCAGCGTGCCGGAACGGCCACTCGATCCGTGTCCGAAATGAGCTCGGACGGCGACTTGGTCATCGGCACGCGGAGGTCGACGCCGTGGATCGCCTTGACCCGCTCGATGAACCAGGTCGTGAACGCGTCGGTCGCGCTCATCATCTCGCCGAACGAACGGGAGGGATCGTCGCCGTCGAGGGTCAGGATCACGAGGTCGCCCATCGGGGTGGGCTGCAGGAAGGCTCGCTCGCGAACGCCGGCACGCCGGCGGGACTCGGTGTACTCCGCATTGCGCGCACCCTCGAGCTCCGCGACGAAGCTCCGCCACTCGCCGGTCTTGCCGGGCAGGATCGGAAATACGACTGCGTTCAGGGTCAAGAGAACCTCCGTGGACACGTGCGTGCCCGGCGACGGATGGGTCGGACTCGCCATTGGCCCTGCGCGACGGTCTTGGCGACCGTATGGGGGACGCCGCGCTGGAGGAAACCCGCAGGCTCCCGTGCCTCCCTGCCGATGGTCTGAGTATGGGGCCTCCGGGCCGGAATAGATAGGCACCGATTGTCGACCTCGGATGCGGCCGGTCCAGGCCCGGCGTCCGCCGGCGTCCCGCTCACGCGCGGCGTCGGACGGGCCCGACGGTACGATGCGCGGATGCAGGCGCGCACGGCTCCCGTACAGGCGCTCGACGAGGCCATGCTCGGCCGCGTTCGGCAGGTGAACGTGTCGTCCGCCGGCGTCCCCAAGCTACCGGTCGCCGTGGCACGCGTCGGACGCCTGGGTCTCGAAGGCGACGACCACGCCGACCGGACCGAGCACGGCGGGCCGTTCCGGGCGGTGTGCCTGTACTCGATCGAGGCGATCGAGCGCGTCCGGGCGGAGGGGCATCCGATCTTTCCCGGATCGGTCGGTGAGAACCTCACCCTCGAGGGCGTGGAGCTCGGCGGGCTCCGGACCGGCGACCGGCTGGCGGTGGGCGACGAGGTCGTCCTCGAGATCACGACGCCGGCCCTCCCCTGCGACACGATCCGGGCCAGCTTCACCGACGGCAGGATCGCCCGGATCTCGGTCCTCACGCATCCGGTCGACACGCGCCTGTACGCGCGCGTGCTGCGCGAGGGCGCCGTGCGGCCGGGCGACCGAATCCGCGTCCTGCCGCCCCTGCCCGACTCGGATGCCCGCACCCACGCGCTGCTGAACCGGGTCGACGCGATCGAGCGCGCCTCGCGGCTCAGCGAGTGGCGCGCCGCCGCCGACGGCGGCGTCGACGTCCGGCTGCTGGATGACGGGGAGCTGTGCGTCGCGGCGACGCCGTCCGTCCGCGACCCGAACTTCAACACCGCGCTCGGGCTGCGGCAGCTCGACCACCTCCTGCCCGAGGTCCTCGAGTTCCTCGCGGCCCATACGACCGTCGCGTGGCTCGACCTCGCCGAGCCTCCCTGGCCGGGAGCGCATGCCGAGAGCACGGGGAGCGTCCTGGCCGGCGACGCCGGCTCGATGCACGCGGCGCTCGGCAGCCGGGCCCGGCCGGACGGCTTCGAGGTCCGGAAGATCGCCCCGGACGAGGCCGTGTCCTGGGAACGGACCGTCCTCGCCGGGTTCGGGCTGTCGGGGGCCGTCGCCGCCGCGTGGCTCGCGGCGGTTCCGGGAATCGCACGAGACCATCGCTGGCACCTGTTCGTCGCGGAGCTCGACGGGGCGCCGGTCGGTGCCGCCGGCATGTTCGTGCACCGCGGCGCCGCCGCGCTC
>JAKAAV010000028.1 GCA_021802185.1 Chloroflexota bacterium
GTTCCGCATGAGGTCGCGGATCGTGATCTCGCCGGTGCCCTCCAGGTTCGGCGGCCGCGCCTCGAGGGTCACGATGTGGTCCTGGCGCAGCTGGAGCTCGGCCGCGTCCTCGACCGTGATGATCCGCTCGTCGTTGGGGATGAACGACGAGAGCACGTTGAGGAACGTGGTCTTGCCGGAACCGGTCCCGCCGGAGACGAAGATGTTCAGCCGCGCCTCGACGCAGGCCCGCAGGAAGTCGAACATGTCCGCGGTCGCCGTGCCGAAGTCGATGAGGTCATCGACGGTGAACGGCTTCGCGGCGAACTTCCGGATGGTGATCACGGGCCCGACGAGCGACAGCGGCGCGATGATGACGTTGACGCGGGAGCCGTCGGGGAGGCGGGCGTCGACGCGCGGACTCGACTCGTCGAGCCGGCGCCCCAGCGGGGCGATGATGCGGTCGACGATCCGCATGACGTGCTCTTCGCTCATGAACGCGCTGTCGACGCGGTGGATCTTGCCCTTCCGCTCGATGTAGATGTGCCGCGCGCCGTTGACCATCACCTCGGTGATGGTGTCGTCGGCGAGCAGCGGCTCGAGCGGCCCGAGACCCATGATCTCGTCGACCATGCCCTGCACGAGTCGCATCCGCTCGTCGCGGGTCACGGTGAACTGGCGCTCCCGGATGATCCGCTCGATGAGGTCCTCGACCTTGGCCCGGACGTCGGCCTGCTCCGAGATCTGGATGAGCGAATCGAACTCGCCGATGACCTCGGCCTGGAGCCGCACCGTCAGGTCGCGGAGGAGGTCCTCGCGGCCGGCTGCCGCCGGCGTCAGCCGGGCGGCGGCCGGCGCCGTGGGCACGGGCGTCGACGGCCGCGTGGTCTCGGCACGTTGCTGTGCCTGCGCTTCCCTGCGGAGCAGCGACATCGGTCCCCGGCACTCCCCTGACCCGGTCGCGGCCCTACCGGTCGGCCGCGCGCCCGCGAGGTCGTCGCCTCGCTACCCCAGAGAGTACCGCCCCGGTGCATACCGGCACCCCGGCAATCGGCCCCTCGGGTACTGGTTCCCGACCGGCCGGGAGGGCGAGCCGCGTGGACGCGTGGCTGCGGGGGCACCCGGACCCGTTCGACCGGGAATCATTCGACCGGGAATCAAGAGCCCCGGCGGGGGAGTGCCGGGGCTCTCGTCGCGTCGTCTCCGGAGGAGGAGGGAGGAGACGAAGGTCATGTTGCCTTCGCCGGCTGAAGCGATCCTGAATACGCGGCCGTGGCTGCGACGATTTCGCGCGGGCGCGAGTCCATTCGTCGCCGCGCCCGACGGCCGTCGATCGGGCGCGTCCTCCCGCGACTGCGCGCGACCGGTCGACGCTGGCGCGGCGGCCTACCATTCCCGTGGTTCCCGCGTTGCGAGGTCGCCATGCCGCTGTTCCAGTCCGCGACGCCGAAGCGCGCCGTCACGAAGTCCTACGGACGGGACGGCCTCATCGCGCTCGTGAACCCGCTCCTGACCCTCATCATGCGGGCGTTCGGCGTCCAGCCGCGCCTCCGGCCGGAAGAGCGCGTCGTCGCGGAGATGGAGCGGGACGCCGCGGCCATGATCCGGGCCGGGTATCGGATCGCATCGCAGGAGCAGTTCGAGATGCCGCCGTTCGAGGTGACCTGGTACCGCGTCACGTACGAGCTCGCTGACGGCGCCGGAACCCGCGCGAGCGGCCGCCCAGGCTCGTAGATCGCGGCGCGCCAGGCGAGCACCGCGGCCGGCAGGAGGAACCGCGCATGCCAGATCGGATCGACCTGAACGCGGACGTCGGGGAGAGCCTGGGCCCGTGGCCGATGGGCGCAGACGAGGCCCTCATGCCGTTCCTCAGCTCGGCGAACATCGCGTGCGGCTTCCACGCCGGCGACCCGCTGACGATCCGGCGGACCGTGCGGCTCGCGCTCGACGCCGGCGTCGCGGTCGGCGCGCATCCGGGCTTTCCCGATCTGCTCGAGTTCGGCCGCCGTGCGATGTCGATCACGTCCCGCGAGCTCGAGGCGGTCGTCCTGTACCAGGTCGCCGCGCTCGCCGGGATCGCCCGTGCCGAAGGCGGTCGCCTCGTCCACGTGAAGGCGCACGGCGCGCTGTACCACCACGTCTCGTCGGATGCCGCGGCCGGGTTGGCGTTCGCGACGGCCGTGGCGCGGCTCGACAGCGGACTGGCGATCGTGGGGCCGCCGGGATCCGCCGTGCTCGAGGCCGCCACCGAGCTCGGCCTCCGGTCGCTCGTCGAGGGCTTCGCCGACCGTTCGTACGAGCCGTCCGGTCGGCTGCGGGCGCGCGACCTGCCGGGGGCGCTCCACGAGGAACCGGAGATGGCCGCGGCCCAGGCGGTGTCGATCGCGCGCGAGGGGCGGGTCACGGCGGTCGACGGGTCGGTGGTACCCGTCGCGGCGGACACGATCTGCATCCACGGCGACACGCCGGGAGCGCCTGCGATCGCCTCGGCCGTTCGCCGCGCCCTGGAAGCCGTCGGGATCGAGGTGCGCTCGGCCTGTGCGTGAGCGGAGCGCCGCCCTGCCGGTTCCACGCATCGACGTCGTGGGCGACGCCGCCCTCATCGCGACGCTCGCGAACGACCTCGACCTCGATGTGAGCCGCTGGGCACTGCGCGCTGCGGCGTGGCTCGAGGCACGCCGCCCGTCGATACCCGGCCTCGGCGCGCCCGTCCCCGGCCACGCCAGCGTCCTCGTCCCGTTCGACCCGGACCGGTTGCCCGAGACCGCCGTGCGATCGCTCATCGCCGACGCACTCGAGCAGACACGGCGACCCTTCGGCGGGGATCGCGCGGACTCCGGCGAGGGCCCCGCGATGCACGGCGTCACCGGCGTGCTGCACGAGATCGCCGTGTCGTACGGGGGCGCGGACGGGCCGGACCTCGCGGACGTTGCCGCACGCACGGGTCTCCCGTTGGCCGAGGTCGTCGCACTGCACGCTTCGGTCGAGTACCGCGTGCTCGTGCTCGGGTTCGTGCCCGGGTTCCCGTATCTCGGCATCGTGCCGGCGGCGCTCGAGCTTCCCCGACGGCCGACGCCGCGGACGCGCGTGCCCTCGGGCAGCGTCGCGATCGCCGGCCGGCAGACGGGGATCTACCCGTTCGAGACGCCCGGCGGTTGGCATCTGATCGGCCGAACGGACGTCGCGCTCTGGGACCCGCTGCGCGAGCCGCCGGCCCTGCTCGCGCCGGGGGACCGCGTCCGGTTCATTCCGACGCGCGTCGCAGGCTGACACGTGCTGGAGGTCGTCTCGCCCGGCGTCCTGCTCACGCTCCAGGACCGCGGCCGGCCGGGCCTCGCCCACCTCGGAGTGCCGCCGTCGGGACCTGCGGACCCGTGGGCATACGAGGTCGCGACCGTCCTCGCGGGCTGGCGGCCGGATGCCGGGCTGCCCGGCCCCGTCGCGCTCGAGGTCACGCTCGGCGGGACGCACTTCCGGATCCTCGAAGCGTGCGCGCTCGCACTGGCCGGGGCGGACCTCGGCGCGGAACTCGATGATGGAACACGGCTCGCCTCGGGGAGCGTCCAGCGGGTTGCCGCCGGGTCGGAGGTGAGGTTCACCGGCGGGACGGGCGCGGACGGGGGGCCAGCCGCCGGGATGCGCGCCTACGTCGCGCTCGCCGGCGGGATCGAGGCGCGCCTCGTCCTCGGGTCGGCATCGACCTGCGTCTCGGCACGGCTCGGGGGGATCGACGGCCGGCCGCTCCGCGCGGGCGACGTCATCGTGCCGGTCCGCCACGCCGCGCTCGACGCCGTCGGCCGGGCATGGCCACTCGCGGCTGCCCCGCATCCCGCGCGCTCGCGTGCTCCCATCGCGTTCGTTCCCGGCCCGGACCTCGGGCGCCTTCCCCCGGGCGCGTCCGAGGCGCTGCAGGCCACGACGTGGCGGGTCGGCGACGCATGCGACCGAATGGGCAGCCGCCTCGAGCCGGCGGGCGGCTCGAGGCGGCTCGAGCCGACGAGTGCCCCCATCCCGCTCGACCCCGCGGATCGCTCGGGGCGGGCCCAACCCGCGAATGCGTCCGGCCCGCTCGAGGCCGGTCACGAGATCCTGTCGCACCCGGTCGTCCCCGGCGCGATCCAGGTCCCCGCCGACGGCCGCCCCGTCATCCTGTTCGTCGACGGTCCGACGATCGGCGGCTACCCGGTCATCGGCGTCGTGCCGCGGTGGCAGTGGCCTCGGCTCGGTCAGCTCCGGCCGGGCGACGAGGTCACGTTCGCCCCGCAGGACGCCGAGTCGGCGCGCGGCGCGTGGGACGCGCAGCGGGCGGAGTTCGGCGCGGGAGTGTCGCGGATGTCGGCCGACGCGGTGTGGGACCGGCTCGCCGACGGCGCGGGCTCGTGAGGTGCGCCGAACCGACGAACCGCGCGGGACGATCTGGCCGAAGGTGTCGGGTGCGCGCAGAACCGATCGGTCCGACTCGCGGTGGACGGCGGATGCCGCGTCCCCTTGGAGGAACGGGAGGCCCGAGCGAGACGACGACTGCGAGCCGGCGTCAGCCCCCTTCCTTGCCGGGAGCCTCCGCGAGCGCCTCCCGCATCATCGCGAGCGACCGGTCCGGTCCCTTGAACCCGACCAGGTACTCGAGCCGGATCGGCGCAAAGCACTCGTAGAACACGACGTCCTCGTCGCCGAGCTGGCGGAACGCGTGGATCCAGTCGGACGGGATCACGAGCAGCGACCCCGGCCCGACCTCAGATTCCTCGTCCCCGACCTTCGCCCAGAGCCGGCCGCGCTCGACGAGCATGATCTGCTCGGCCGGGTGATGGTGCTCCGGGATCACGACGCCGTCGCGGTAGACGATGCGGGTCATCATGACCTTCTCGCCGGACACCGCCTGCCGGCTCACGCCCCTGACGTACTCGACCGTCGGGAACTCGTCCCAGGTCGTGATCTGGCCCACGTCAGCGGCCTCCCGCGGCGGCGGCGCTCTCGGTCGCCCACTTCGCCTCGAGCCCCCGAAGGATCTTCTCGGGCGTCACGGGCAGGTCGTCCACCCGCACCCCGCACGCGTGGTAGATCGCGTTGACGATCGCCGGGATCGGTGAGTTCGCCGTCATCTCGCCCACGCCCTTCACGCCGTACGGTCCCGTCGACGACGGCACCTCGAGCACGACGCAGTCGATCTCCGGCAGCTCCGCCGGCCCCGGCATGACGTACTCGCTGAAGTCCTTCGGCTTGTGGTCCGGGTTCGGGTAGTAGGGCTCCGTGGTCTCGTACAGCGCGTGCGACATGCCCATCCACGCGCCACCGACGATCTGGCCCCGCACGAGCGCCGGGTTGACCTGGCGGCCGACCTCGTACGCGCTCCTGATGCCGAGGACCGCGACCTGCCCGGTTTCGGTGTCGACCTCGACCTCGGCGATCGTGCAGGCGTGCGCCTCCGTCGAGTCCGGGTCCATCGCGCCGGTCTCCGGGTCCACCGGGCTCTTCGGCTTCATGTAGGCGCCACGGCCCGAGATGGTCCGCCCGTACTCGAACTGCGCCTTCGACGCGACCTCCGCCACGCGCACACACCGACCAGGGTCGCCGGCCACCAGGACGTTCCCGAAGCCGTCGAGCACGAGACCGCCGACCGGCGCGTTCAGTTCCAGTGCGGCGACCTCGAGGAGCGCGGTCCGGGCCTCTTCCGCCGCGGCCTTCACCGCGTTGCCCACGCGGTGCGTCGCCCGACTCGCGAAGGTGCCCATGCAGTGGGGGCCAGTGTCGGTGTCCGCTGTGTCGATCACGACCTCGTCGGCCGCAACGCCGAGCGTCTCGGCGGCGATCTGGCCGATGACCGTGCGAAGCCCCTGGCCGAGGTCCGTGCTCGAGAGTGCCACGACGAACGAGCCGCTCGTCGTGGCGTGGATGAGGGCCTGCGACGGATCGCCGCCCAGGTTCATGCCGGTCGGGTAGTTGACCGCCGCGATCCCCGTCCCGCGAAGCTTCGCCATGGCTACAGGACTCCTTCCGCGGTCGAGGCCGGGGCCGCCGGGGCGCCGGCGGATGCAGGGGCGCCGGCGGCGCGGGAGCCCGCCGCAGCGGCCTCCCCTCCAGGCGAGCCCTCCGGCCCGGGCGACCTGGGCGCCGACGTCATCGCCCGCTGCTCGTCGGTCAGTTCGTGGCCGACGAGCGCCGCGGCCGCCTGCATCGTCTCGATGAGCGTCGCGTCCTCGGCGAGCTTCCGGTGCGGCTTCATGTCGCCGTTCCGGTACGCGTTGACGAACCGGATCGTCCATGGGTCCACGCCGACCCGCTCCGCGATCCGGTCCATCTGCACCTCGATCGCGTACGACGCCATCGTCACGCCGAAGCCGCGCATCGCACTGGACGGCGTGCGGTTGGTGAACACGCAGTACGCGTCGATCGAGACGTTCGGGATCGCGTACGGCCCGGCCGCGTTCGCCGCGTGCTTCGTCAGCGCGTACGGCGTCTGCCGACTGTACGCGCCGGAGTCCGCGTAGCTCGTGACCTTGCGCGCGACGATCCGGCCGTCCCGCATGACGCCATCCCTGATGCGGATGCGCCACGCGCTCCGGGTCGACGAGACCTGCATCTCCTCCGACCGGCTGAACACATACCGCACCGGGCGGCCCGTCTTCATCGCGGCCAGCGTCGCGATCGGCTCGACGATCACGTCGACCTTCCCGCCGAACCCGCCGCCGACCGTCCCGCCGACGAAGTGGAGCCGCTTCCCCGCGACCTGCAGGATGATCGCGGTGTTGTCGAGGCTGAAGTACAGCGCCTGGGTGTTCGTGTAGACGGTGAACCGGCCGTCCGCCTCGGGGACCGCGACGCACCCGGTCGTCTCCGTCGGCGCGTGCTCGATCGGGCTGGAGTTGTAGACCGCCTCGACGATGTGGTCGGCCTGCGCGAACCCGGCCTCGACGTCCCCGAACCGCACGCGGCGGCACGGATGGCCCTCGAACATGAACGCGTTGCTGCCCCAGTGCGTCACGATCGGCGCGTCCGGCTGCAGCGCCTCCTCGACGTCGAAGACCGCCGGCAGCTCCTCGAGGTCGAGGCGCACCTGCGCGACGGCCTCGAGCGCGGCCGCCTCCGTCTCGGCGACGATCGCGACGATCGGCTCCCCCTTGTAGCGCACGCGATCCTGCGCCAGGACGAACTCCTCCTCCGGCTCCACCCCGATGAGGCCCAGGATCGTGTAGACGTTGTGCGGGACGTCGCGCCAGGTCAGGGCGCGCACGAAGCCGGGAACGCGCTCCGCGCGGGACAGGTCGACCGCGCGGATCATCGCGTGATGGACGGGGCTGCGGACCATCCTGAGGTGCAGCATCCCGGGGAACGTGTAGTCGCCGGCGTAACGGGTCCGGCCCGTGACGTGCGCGGCGGCGTCGCTGCGCTGGACCGACCGGCCGACGACGTGCAGCGGCTCGGGCATCTTCAGCTCCGGCATCTTCAGCGCTCCCCCGACGGATCCGGCCAATCGCCGGCATCGCGCCCGGCATCGGTCGTGGCGCCCGCGGCGGCCGCCTCGATCGCCTCGATGATCGGCGCGTACCCCGTGCAGCGGCAGACGTTCCCGCCGAGCGCGTCGATGATCTCGTCGCGACTCGGCGATGGATGGTGGTCGAGCAGCGTCTTCGTCAGCACGACCATGCCCGGCGTGCAGTACCCGCACTGGAACGCGTTCTTCTCGATGAACGCCTGCTGGATCGGGGCGAGGCCCGCGACGGGGGCGATGCCCTCGATCGTGGTCACCCGCCGGCCCTCGACGTCCTCGACGGGCAGCAGGCACGACATCATCGGCTCGCCGTCGACGAGGACAGTGCAGCTCCCGCACCCACCCTGCCGGCAGCCCTCCTTCGTGCCGGTGTACCCGAGCTGGCTGCGGAGCACGGACTGCAGCGTGGCCATCGGACTGACCAGGACCTCGACCTCGCGGCCACAGAGCTCGAAGCTGACGATGCGGGATCCCACGCTACCGACCCTCCAGTGCGACGTGCTGCACGAGTTCCTCGAGCGCCCGCCGCACGAACAGCCTGACCATCGCGCGCCGGTACCACGCGCTCGCGATGCCGTCATCGAACGGCTCGCACTCCTCCGCCGCCGCCTCTGCCGCTTCGTCGATTGCACCGGGCTCGAGCGATGACCCGACCAGGACCGCCTCGGCCTTCCGCGCGCGCAACGCGTGCGGCCCGACCGCGCCGAGCGCGACGCGCGCGTCGGTCACGACCTCTCCGTCGCGGGCGACGCGGACGGCGACCGTGACCACGGAGGGCGTATTCGCCTCCTTCCGGCCGAACTTCACGTACGTGGTCTCGCCGGCAACCGCGGGGACGCCGATGCCCGTGAGCAGCTCCTGCGGCTCGAGGGCCGTGGTCATGAACCCGGTCTGGAACTCCGACAGTGCAAGCGTCCTCCGGCCACGGCTGCCCTCGAGCGTCACCTCCGCGTCGAGCGCGAGCAGCGCAACCGCGACGTCGCCGCCGGGCGGCGGAGTGAAGAGGTTGCCCCCGACCGTGCCCATGTTCCGGATCGACCAGCTCGCGGTCCGCCGCGCGGCCTCCGCGAGCATCGGCACGTGCCGCTGGCGGAGAAGGCTGGTGAGGGTGGTCGTGGCGCCGATCCGGAGACCCCCGTCGGAGGGCTCGATCTCATCGAGGCCGACGAACCGAAGGCCCATGACCTGGCGCGGCAGGCTGATCCCATCGTTGATCAAGGGCATCGCGACGGTGCCGCCGGCGATGACGAGCAGGTCCGGGCCGTGTCGCGAGAGCAGGTCGACGGCCTGCGCCAGCGAGCGAGGGAGGAAGTATTCGACGACGGTCACTCGGGCGCCTCCCTGGGTGATGGTCGCCCGGATGCCGGGGCGACCGTGGAGCTGGCTTCGATGAGATGCGAGTTCAGCGCCTGGAGGCCCTGGGCGATCAGCGTATTCGCGAGGCTCTCCGCGAAGCGCGAGTCGAGCCGGGCGAGCGGCCCCTGGATGACGGCCTCGCCGCGGTACTCAAGGAGCGTCCGGGACGCGATCGATCGGCCGTCCGAGCCGGCGCCGGGTCGGCCGTCATGGGCCGGCTCGTCGTCGACCTCCGTCAGCCCGAAGTCGGCCCGGCCCGCGATCGTCCCCATCGGACCCTCGACACGCCCTTCCATCCCGGCGGCGTGCGGCGGATCGGCGTCGACGAGCCGCACGAACGTCCGGAACGTCGCCCCGACGCCGGGCAGACGCAGGACGAGCGACCCCTGGTACTCGTGCGGCGCGACCTGCTCGATCGCCTCGCAGCCCGGGATCACGGCGAGCAGCGTGGCAGGATCGCAGGCCGCATCGAACACCTCGCGTGGGCCGGCGTCAAGGACGTGGTGCCCAGCGACCTTCATGGCTCCGGCCCGCCTGATGGCTCCGGCCCGCCTGACGCATTCGAACCGGACGGCCCGGCCTCGGCTCCGGTCGGATCCGACGCGTCCTCGAGCGCGCGCTCGACGTGGTCGAGGTGCTCCTGCATCGCTCGCGCCGCCGCCTCCTGGTCGCGGGCCCTGAGCGCCGCGAGAATGCCGGCGTGGTCCATGAGCGTGGCCTCGCGGACCTCGCGCACCGCGCCGGTCCGGTCGCGGCTGATCCTGCCGAGCGTGTTGATGATCGCCATGAACTGCCCCAGCAGGAAGTTTCCGGCGGCCACGCAGATCGTGTCGTGGAACGCGATGTCGAGTTCGCTGAAGGTGCCGGGAAGGTCGACGGCGCGGCCCAGGCGCGCAAGGATCGACTCGAGCGAGGCGAGTTGGTCCTCGGCGATGCGCCCCGCGGCCAAGCGGACATTCCCGACCTCGACGACGCGGCGCGCCTCGAGCAGCCGGGCGAGCGCGACAGTGTCGGTGGAGAACGCCAACTCGAGGTGCGAGACGAGCTGCGTCGGCTCGAGCGCCGTCACGTACGTACCGCGGCCCTGCCGGATGTCGACGACCTTCATGAGCGCGAGCGCTCGCAGGGCCTCGCGAAGGATCGGCCGGCTGACCTCCATCATGGAGGCAAGCGTCCGCTCGGGGGGGAGCTTGTCGCCGGGCCGCAGCTCACGCGCGCGGATCAGCGCGAGCAGGCGACCCGCGATCTCCTCCGGGAGCGTGCTCCGCCCGACCAGCCGGAACCGCGCCGCCTCGACGGGGACGCTCGGCCCCGGGCCCGACCTCGCTTTGGCGTCCACTGGCACGCGCGTTCGTCCTCCCTCGCCCCCGCCGGTCACGCTAGCCTCCGCGGAAGGGGTGGTCAAGTGGTCAGACCATTGATCGAGCGCTCGGGCATCTGGGGGCAGGATGTGACCGGCGGCACCGCGTGCCGGCGGCGGAGGGTGCAGGTCGGCAGAGCGTCCCGGCGACCGAGTGTCCCGGCGGCCAGGCGAGCCGGCAGCCGAGCGTGAGCATCGACAGGCGCATGGAGGCAGACATGATCGAGCGCCACATCACGTTCCACGTCATCGACGGCCGTGCGGCCGACTTCGAGGCGTTCTTCGCGACGCGGTACCGGCCGGCGATGTCGAAATCGCCGGGGTACGTGGACGCGTGGCTCCTTCGGGAGCTCGAGCAGCCGGCGCGCAACCAGATGGTGCTGCGGTTCGACAACGTCGATGCGGCCACGGGTTGGCGGACGTCGGCGGAGCACGAGGCGCTCCAGCCCGATTTGACCGCGCTGCACTCCGGGATGGACATCGTCGCGTACGAAGTGGTGGTCTGACGGCACGGCCGCCGAGCGCTTCCTCGTCACGGACGGCACCGGGTGCATCGGGTCGTGGGTCGTCCGGAACCTGCTCCGCGAGGGCATCGCGGTCACCGTCCTCACGTCCGGCGGGTCCACGCTGCGGCTCCGGCTGATCCTCTCCGACGGCGAGCTGCGGCAGATCGACCGGGTCCGCGGGGACGTCACGGACGTGGACGGGCTGGAGGCGGCGTCGAGGGAGCGTGCCGTCACCGCGATCGTGCATCTGGCCGCGCTGCAGGTCCCGTTCTGTGCGGCCGATCCGCTTGCCGGAGCGCGCGTCAACGTCGTCGGCACCGTGGCGATCTTCGAGCTGGCCCGACGGCTCGGGATCCGGCGCGTCACCTGCGCGAGCAGCGCCGCGGTCTATGGCCCGAAGACCGACTACCCGCACGCCACGCTCCGCGCGGAGGCGTTCTTCCGTCCGACCACCCATTACGACGTGTTCAAGGTCGCGAACGAGCAGGACGCGGGCATCTGGTGGGAGACGCAGGGCATCGCCAGCATCGGGCTGCGGCCGCACTCGGTCTACGGGCCGGGGCGCGACCAGGTCATCACGTCGAAACCCACCGTCGCGATGATCGCGGCGGCTGCCGGGCGGGGGTCCCGCGTCAACTTCG
>JAKAAV010000029.1 GCA_021802185.1 Chloroflexota bacterium
CGGTGGAGGCCCGCGGCTGATGCGCGTCCTGATCGTCGAGGACGACGAGCGAATCGTCTCGTTCCTTGCGAAGGGGCTCAGGTCCGAGGGGTATACGACGCTCGTGGCCAGGGACGCCGAGGAGGCGGGAGCGCTCGCGGCCACGGAGGGCGCCGGCCTCGACGCGGTCCTCCTGGACCTCGGGCTGCCGGGCTCCGACGGCCGCGACGTGCTGCGCGACCTCCGCGCGAAGTTCCCGGCGCTCCCGGTCCTGATCCTGACCGCGCGCGACGACGTCGACTCGAAGGTCGAGGGGCTCGACGCCGGCGCCGCCGACTACGTGACGAAGCCCTTCCACTTCGACGAGCTGCTCGCCCGCATCCGCGCCGCGCTTCGCGCGCGCGACCAGACCACGGCGTCGATGCTCGTGGTCGGCGACCTCCGGCTCGACCTCCTCTCGAAGGTCGCGTGGCGGGGCGACCGCCGGATCGACCTCGCGCCGCGCGAGTGGGCGCTCCTCGAGCTGCTCATGCGTCACCCGCACCAGGTCCTGTCGCGCGCGCGGATCCTCGACCGGGTCTGGGAGTACGACTTCGACCCCGGCAGCAACATCGTCGACGTGTACGTGGGGTACCTGCGGCGGAAGCTGAACGGGCCGGGCTGCCCGCCGCTGCTCCAGACGGTCCGGGGCGCCGGTTACCGCCTGCTTCCGCCGGAGCTCACCACGGATCGCTGACGCCTCGCCGGCGGTCGACGTCCGGCGGGGCGCGTCACATCTCCGCACCAGTGCCGGAATCACGCGATGATTCACTCCGACGTTCGCCGGAACGACGGACCGGAGCGAATCGGAGGCGAGGGCGTGGCATCGGGTGAGATCCCGGAGACCCTCGAGGTCGAGCAACGCCATGCTCGTGCTGCTCGTCATCGCCTTCCGCTTCGTGGACCCGACCCGGCTCGTGACGCGGGTCGGGAGCAGATGAAAGGAACCGCATGATCCGTACCGTCGTCGCACAGGGCACCGACTCCGACGTCATCGGCCTCGAGATCGCCGACCTCGCCGCGGGCAAGACGTTCGAGCGGCGCACCGACCAGGAGCTCGTGGCAGTCGTGCTGTCGGGCGCGGTCGACGTGACGGTCGACGGCCAGGCGCTCGGCTCCGCCGGTGGCCGCGGCAACGTCTTCGAGGGTCCGGGATACGCGGTGTACGTCCCTCCGCACGCCCAGGTCTGGCTCGCCGCCCGCGACGGGGCGCAGCTCGCGATCGCGACGGCCGCGCTGGACGGCGGCCAGCCCGCACAGGCGCGGATCATCGGACCCGGCGACCAGCGCATCGCCGACGTGGGCAAGGGCAACTGGAGCCGGCACGTCCGCACGATGCTGGGCCCCGAGGACGCGGCCGGACGCCTGCTCCTCGGCGAGACGATCAACCCGCCCGGCAACTGGTCCTCGTACCCGCCGCACAAGCACGACGAGCACCGCCCTCCGCAGGAGGTCGACCTCGAGGAGGTGTACCTGTTCAAGGTCCGGCCGGCCGGCGGGTTCGGGGTCCAGATCCGGTACGACGCGGAGGGCACCGATGCCTTCACCGTGCGCGAAGACGACGTGGCAGTCATCCGCTCGGGCTACCACCCGGTCGTGGCCGCGCCCGGCTACTCGCTGTACTACCTCTGGGTCATGGGCGGCCAGGGCCGGCAGATGATCCCGCACATGGACCCGGCGCACGCGTGGGTCGCCGAGGGCCGGTGATGCGCGAAGTCGCAACGGGCGTCCCCGCATCCGCAGTCGCCGCGCTCCTCGCTGGCGTTGCGCGCGAGACATCGACCAGGTCCGGCGACGGCCTGAACCGTCGAACCCGGGCGCCACGTCGCCGGGGGTTGGTGCCGGGTCCGGGCTGCCTTCCGAGGGCGGCGATGCGACGGGCGCCGGCGTGAACGCCGCCGGAACGGATCTCTTCGATCTCCGCGGTCACGTCGCCGCGGTCGTCGGCGGCACCGGCGTGCTCGGCGGTGCGCTGTGCCACGGGTTGGGTTCGGCGGGGGCGTCGGTCGCCGTCATGGGCCGCTCGCGCGAGCGCGCTGACGAGCGGGTGAACGCGCTCCGCGCCGAGGGCGTGAAGGCCGAGGCCGTCCTCGTCGACGCCTCGGACAGGGACGCGCTGGAGGAGGCCCGAGGGCAGGCAGAGGAGGCGCTCGGGCCGGTCGACATCCTCGTCAACGCCGCGGGCGTGAACAGCTCGACGCCGTTCTTCGAGATCGGCCTCGAGGAATGGCACCGCATCCTCGACACGAATTTGACGTCGGCGTTCCTCGCCTGCCAGGTCTTCGGCGGCGGCATGGTCGAGCGGGGCGGCGGCACGATCATCAACGTGTCGTCGGCCTCGTCGGAGATCCCGCTCTCGCGCGTGCTCACGTACTCGGTGTCGAAGGCCGGGATCAACATCCTGACCCGCTACCTCGCGCGCGAGCTCGCTCCGCACGGCGTGCGCGTCAATGCGCTCGTGCCGGGCTTCTTCCCCGCCGAGCAGAATCGCCGCCTGCTGTCCGAGGACCGCATCCGTGCCATCCTCGATCGAACACCGCTCGGGCGGCTCGGCGTCCCCGAGGAGCTCGTCGGAGCGACGATCTGGCTCGCGTCGGAGCGCGCATCGGGGTTCGTGACGGGCGCCCTGATCCCCGTCGACGGAGGGTTTCTGTCGACGTCGATCTGATCGGGCCCGGGCCGCCGCGCGACGTGTGGGCGGCGCGGGTGCGACGATGACCGCGGGACGTCTTTCGGGCGCAGTGGAGCCCATGGAGGTGGCAATGAGCGAGCCGAGTCGGGCGAGGGCGGGCTCGCCGCACGTGCCGGGCGACGAGCTCTCCGACCCGCCGGTCGTGCCCGCCGAGACCACGGGCACCGGGGACGCTCACGGACGGTCCGGCGAACCCCGTTTCGACGTGTTCGAGCGCGGGACGCTGCCCGAGTGGGCCCTCGTCCGGCAGCGGCTGGACACGGATGAGGTCGACGACGTGCGGGGTGCCGTGCGGGAGGCCCTCCAGCCCGTGATCGGCACCGTCGAGCCGGGCATGCGGGTCTGTGTGGCCGCGGGCAGCCGGGGCATCGACCGCATCGACGAGGTCGTCCGCGCGACGATCGAGCGGCTGCGCGAGGCGGGGGCCGAGGTGTTCGTCGTGCCGGCCATGGGGAGTCATGGCGGGGCGACGCCGGAGGGGCAGCTCGAGGTGCTCGCCTCCTACGGGATCACGCCGGGGTCGATGGACTGCGAAATCCGGTCCTCGATGGAGACGGTCGAGCTCGGCGAAGTCCGGCCCGGCGTCCCGGTGTTCATGGACCGGCACGCCTACGACGAGGCCGACCTCATCGTGCCCGTCAACCGCGTGAAGCCGCACACCGACTTCACGGGCGAGATCGAGTCGGGGCTCGCGAAGATGATCGCGATCGGGCTCGGCAAGCAGAAGGGCGCGGACACGTTCCACCGCCAGGGGTTCGCCGTGTTCCACGAACTGATCCCCGAGGTCGCGGCGTTCACCCTTGCCCACGCCCCGATCCCGTTCGGGCTCGCGCTCGTCGAGAACGGGCACGCGCGCCTGGCGCGGGTCGCGGCCGTGCCGGCGGGCCGGATCCTCGAGCGCGAGCGCGAGCTGCTGCGGGAGGCACGCGACGCGATGGCACGCCTCCCGTTCCCCGAGATCGACGTGCTCGTGCTCGACCGGATCGGCAAGGACATCAGCGGGCTCGGGATGGACTCGAACGTGGTCGGGCGGTACTACGCGGGGCCGACGGGCGAACCGCCGTTCGTCCAGCGCATCGTCGTGCGTGGTCTGACCGCGGAGACCGAGGGGAACGCGGTCGGCATCGGCATGGCGGACGTCGCGCTGCGCGGGGCGGTCGAGGCGATCGACCGGCACAAGACGTACATGAATTGCATCACGGCCAAGACGCCGGAGGGCGCCCGGATCCCGATCACGGTCGACTCTGACCGGGACGCGCTCGCCGTGGCGATCGCGGCCTGCCTGCGCGTGATGCCCGAGACCGCCCGCATCGTCCGGATCCGGGACACGAAGCACCTCGAGCTGCTCTACGTCAGCGCACCGCTCCTGCTGGAACTGCTCGCCGGGGGCCGGTGCGAGGTCGTGGAACCGCTCCACGGGATGAGGTTCGACGACAGGGGCCTGTTCACCGAGCGGCTCGACTGAGGGTACGGTGAACTCAAGGC
This sequence comes from Chloroflexota bacterium, assembly GCA_021802185.1. GTDB lineage: Bacteria > Chloroflexota > Limnocylindria > Limnocylindrales > CSP1-4 > JAJYNJ01. Next base: position 4,196 of record JAKAAV010000029.1, read on the forward strand.
GCGTCGCGGACCCGGAGGTGAACGCGGTACGCGCAGCCGCCGCAGCCGACGCCACGCTGCTCGGGCAGGTTGCCAGGCTCACGGGGAGCGCGGTCGTCGAGTCGGCCGACGTCACGAAGCCGTGGGCGACGACTCGCAGCCTCGTCGTCAGGCTGGCTGACGGCCGGTCGGTGGTCGCGCAGTGGCCGGCTGATCCGCGCGCCTTCGCGCAACGCGTCCGCCTCGCGCGGCTGCTCCCGGCGGTCGCGGCCGGCATTCCCGTGCCGCCGCTCGTCGCCAGCGACGCAACGCCCGGACGGCTCCTCGTCGTCACGCGGTTCGTGCCCGGGAGTGCGGGCGATGGACTGCTCGGGTCGGACGCCGGTGCGCGACTGCTGGGGAGCGAGCTCGGGCGGCTGTCCGGCCGGCTCGCGCGCGTACCGACGCAGGGTCTGGGGCTCCCGGCGACGTGGGCCGACCCCGCGCGGCTCGCGCGTGACGCGCAGGCCTGGCTGGCGCGTTCGTCGGACGCGCTGGAGGCCGCGGGCGTCGACCGCGTCGGCGCGGCCGTCGCCACCGAGTCACTTCTGCTCGACGATCACAGTCCGTCCGTCTTCGCGCACGGCGACCTCGCTCCGGTCAACGTCCTGTTCCAGGACCCGGGCGCCGGCAGGGACAACGCCGACCGTGTCCGGATCGTCGCGGTGCTCGACTTCGAACGGGCCCGGATCGCGCACCGGCTGTACGACCCTGCGTGGCTGCGCTGGATCGTGCGGTACCACCACCCCGAGCGGTGGCCGGCGCTGTGGCCGGAGTTCGCCGAGGCGGCGCAGATCGACGAGGCGGACGAGACGACGCTCGCGAAGCTCGATCTGCTGGGAACGCTCCAGTGCCTCGAGGAGCTCGACGCGACGCCACGGCGCCGGAAGGGGACCCGGCAGGAATGGGCCCGCAGAGTCGGCGCGATCCTGTCGTGGTCGCGCGACGGGTGACCGGATCCGTGCGCCGCGACTTCTCGTCGCCCGGGAGCGGCACCCAGGCCGCGGGCCCGCGACTTCTCGTCGTCCGGTCGCGGTGCCCGCGGCCGCGTCGGACTGCCCGGCCGCCTACCGCGCGACCCTGGACGCTCCCATCGCGGCCTCGACCTCGGCGAGCGTGGCCATGGACGTGTCGCCGGGCGTCGTCATCGCGAGCGCGCCGTGCGCGGCCCCGTACTCGACCGCGCGCGGGGGGCCCTGGCCCGTAACACCCACCGGATAGGCCGGGGCTCGTCGGCCGCCGCGACATCCTCGTCCTCGACGTCCCCTGCCGGGCCTGACCTCCCTCGGCTCGTCACCGGGCCATCCGACACGCCGCCGGTAGCCGGGGTCTACGTCGGGGTGCGCCGGCGCGATGCGGGCACGCCTATGGTGTCACCAGGGTGGCGGCACGACAGGCAGCGGGGCCCCATTCGCAGACCGACGAAGGGACGCCATGACCGACAGCTATTACCCGGACTACCTCCCGGAAGACCTCGACGCACACTGGGATCCCGACCCCGATCTCGACGACGAGGCGTGGGTGCGTGCGCAGGCCGACGAGGACGCCGAGGGTACCGAGCTGGTCGCCTGATCGTCTCCCGTCAGCGGGCGAGCGTCGGCCGATCACGCCCGCGACTCCTCGACCGCAGTCCCGGTCCCGGCCGTCGTCGCGACGACGGCGGCACCATCGACCGCGATCATCCGCGCAGTCGAAGCGGCAGGCGACGTGGTCGACGTGGCGAGCACGGACCCGACGATGACGAGCCCGAAGCCGACGGCCATCCCGATCGTGAACGGCTCGCGCAGGACGACGGCACCGAGCACGGCGGCCACTGCCGGATTGACGTACGTGATGACGGTCCCGCGGACCGGCCCGATGTCTGCCACCAGGGCCCCGAACAGCACGAACGCGACCGCCGTGCAGACGACGCCGAGGATCGCGACGGCCTCGAACACGTCGGTCGACGGCATCGACGCCGGCCGCTGGACCAGCGCGATCGGCGCGTAGACGAGCGCGGACATCCCGAGCGACAGCGACATGACGCCGAGGGACGGCGCGCCGGCGAGCCGTCTCGCGAGGATCGCGGGCCCGACGGCGTACCCGACGACGACGAGGCCGATCTCGAGGATGGCCCCGACGTTCGCCGCGTCGACGTCGACGCCGACGATCGCCGACACCCCCACGAGCCCGACGAGCAGCCCGATCGCGCCCCTTCGCCCGACGCGCTCGCGACTCGCGGTCGCCACTCCCAGGATCGCGCCGACGAGCGGCACGCCGGCGATCAGCAGCGCCGCGAGCGAGCTCGTGACGCGCTCCTCGGCGGACGCCAGCAGGACCCAGGGAATCGCGATCTCGGCGGCGGCGAACGCGACCAGCCAGCGCCAGCGGGACAGCACCGGCCGGACGTCGCCGCGGAGCAGCGCGAGCGGCAACAGGATCGCGGCGCCCGTCGCCGTCCGCGCGAAGACGAGCACCGACGGCGCGATCTCGGCGACCGCGACGCGGATGAACAGGTAGGGGATGCCCCAGATCAGGGACATCAGGACGAACAGGATCAGGGCGCGGCGGGACATGCCGCCACAGGGTACCGGACGGGTGTGAGCGGCATCATGAGGTGAACCGAGCCCGCCGGGCGGGAGATCGGCGAAGGGTGACCGCGCCGCGCGCGGCCTCTTCCAGGCCGCGCGGCGGCGCCTCAGCGGGAGAAGCTGCCCCGTCGCCCGGGCCCGTGCTACCGGCGCGTATGGAGTGCCGGCAATCCGCCCGTCACGACCCGGACCGACTCGCGCGGTCGCTCGCGGTGCTCGGGCCGGAACGACCGCGCCTCCGCCGCCTCCAGCCGCACGGTCGCCGCCTGGACGGCGTCCACCATGATCCGTGTCCTGGTCTCCGGGTCGTCCGTCTGGGCCGCGCGGGACAGCGCCGCAGTGAGCCGCTCGGCGACGGACCGGCGCTCTCCCGACAGCCGCGCACGGTGCGACGGCCGAGCACGCAGCAGCTGCAGGGCCTCCCGGGGCTGGGCGAGCTCCACGGACGCCTCCCGCTCGCCGACGACGAGCAACGGCCAGGGGTGGTCCGAGCGGGTGCGGAGCAGGCGGCGCGCGTGATCCGTGACGAGCTCGGTCGTCTCCCGCCTCGCGAGGCGGTCGAGCACGTCGCGCGAGACGAGCACGCGGATGTCGTCGGGCCCGCTGTCGGCGCCGTCGGCCGCCGGCCTGCGCCCGCCCGCCCGCCGTTTCGGCAGCTGCGCGTCGATGCGCGCCTCCTGGATCCGGCGGCCCGCAGGCGCGTCGGCGCGCCGCATCCGGCGCAGGTCCGTCTCCTCGAGCCGCACCGTTCGCGGCGCGGCGGCGTGATGTGCCAGCGAGCCCTGCTCGTGGACGATCCGGGGAAGGCCGCACGGCGAGTCGCTCACGCGGACGCCATCGACCGTGAGGTATCCGGGTCGGGAAAGCACGGGCTCGCTGACGGTGCCTCGCGCCTCGCACGGCCCGTCTCCCGATCCCTCGTACCGGTGCGTGTAGTAGGTGCGCTTCACGCCCCAAGCCTACCGGACCGACCCGGCAGCCCAGGATGGCGTGGCCGGGAGAGACCTCACGCCCCGGCTCGCCGCCCGACGGCCTCCCGCAGCCGACCGAACTCCGCGATCAGCGCCGGCAGCTGGTAGTTCGCGTTCAGACCGCTCGGGTTCGGCAGCACCCAGAGGTCGCTCGAGGCGATGCGCTCCGGCTGCGGCCCGAGCCCGGCACGCGGGCGCTCGAATGCCGAGCGGTACGCGGAGACGCCGACGACGGCCACGAACGCCGGCCGAAGGCGCTCGGCGAGCTCCGCGAGACGCGCCGCGCCGGCCCGAAGCTCACCTGCCGATACCTCGGACGCCGCGGCCGTGGCCCGGTTCACGAGGTTCGTGATACCGAGTCCGGCCGCGAGCAGGCCCGCGCGGTCCCCCGGTTCGAGGACGCGCCCGGTGAATCCGGCGCCGTGGAGCGCCCGCCAGAAGCGGTTGCCCGGCCTGGCGAAGTGCTCCCCGGTTGCGCCCGAGTAGAGGCCCGGGTTGATGCCGCAGAACAGGACCCGCAGGCCGGGCGCGACGACGTCGGGAATGGCCCGCCCGCGCGCCGCCGCGACCTCCGCGCGCGATGGCCGGGGCGCTGTCAGGCCACCGTCCGTTCCGGCTGTTCCGCCCGCTCCCGCGCGCCACCGCGGGCTGCGACCGCGACGGCGCTGCCGATGGCGACCACGATCAGGTTGATCGCGAACGCCACCAGGCCGATGTAGAGCTTCGTGCCCGCCGCGCCCCCGATCGGGTACACCGTCAGCGAGCTGCTGAACCCGTTCGCGAACAACCAGTACGTGCCGGTCGCCATGCCGGCGAGCCACCCGAGCCCGACTGCCCACCGGTCGAGGCGGCGCACATACAGCGCCAGGAAGACCGCGGGCAGCGTCTGCAGAATCCACACGCCGCCGGCCAGCTGGAGCGTGATCGCGTACTTCGTCAGTCCCGGAATGAGGATGAATCCGACGGCCCCGACCTTCACGAGCAGCGACACGATCTTCGACACCTGGGATTCCTCGCGCGGGGTCGCGTGGGGCCGCACGTACTCGGTCCAGATGTTGCGCGTGAACAGGTTCGCCGCCGCGATCGACATGACCGAGGCGGGCACCAGCGCGCCGATCGCGATCGCCGCCAGCGCAAACCCGGCGAACCAGGTCGGGAACGCGAACTGGATGAGCAGCGGAACGGCGCTGTTGGCGCCGTACGGCGCGACCGGCTTGATGCCAGCCGCGATCGCCATGTAGCCGAACAGCGCGATGAGCCCGAGCAGGAACGAGTAGGCGGGCAGGAACGCGCTGTTGCGCTTGATGACGCGCTGGCTCTTCGAGGCGAACGTCCCCGTGATCGCGTGCGGGTACAGGAAGAGCGCCAGCGCGGAGCCGAGCGCGAGCGTCGAGTAGCCGGCGAACAGGGCCGGCGGGAGGTTCAGCTTCGACGCGGGGACCTTCGCGAAGATCGCCGGGAACCCGCCGAGCTTCGCCGGGATCACGACGATCGCGACGAGCACGGTGATCCAGATCATCGTGTCCTTGACGAGCGCGATGAGCGCCGGCGCCCGGAGCCCGCTGACGTACGTGAAGACCGCGAGGGCCAGGAACGCGATGAGCAGAGCCGCCTCGATGTTGATGCCGAGGACCTGGATGACCACGGCGATCCCGAGGATCTGGAGCGCGATGTACGGCATCGTCGCGACGATCCCGGTGATCGCGATGAGCAGCGCGAGGCCGCGGCTGTCGAACCGGTCCTTCACGTAGTCGGCGGCGGTGACGTGCCCGCGGTCGCGCGCCACCTGCCACAGCTTCGGCATCACGACGAACACGAGCGGGTACACGATGATCGTGTAGGGGAGGGCGAACAGGCCGAGTGCGCCGGACCCGAACACGAGTGCCGGCACCGCGACGAACGTGTAGGCGGTGTACAGGTCGCCACCGAGCAGGAACCAGGTGACCACGGTCCCGAACCGGCGACCGGCGAGACCCCACTCCTCGATGAGGTCGAGGTCCCCCCGCTGCCAGCGCGCGGCGAAGAACCCGATCCCGGTCACCGCGAGCCCGAACGCGGCGAAGATGAGGATCTCGTCAGCGTGCATCGTCGCGCTCCGTCGACGCGGCCTCGCCGCGCTCCTGCTGGATCGCGTAGACGACGATCGTCAGCGCGGCCGTGATGATGGCCCAGGCGAACTGGTACCAGATGAACATCGGCATCCCCAGGATCGTCGGTTTCGGGTGCGCGTACAGCGGCGGCCACAGCACCGCGACGAAGGGGATGAGGAGGACGACCAGGACCCAGTTGCGGGGACGCATCGCAGCCTCCGTTTCGGCGGATCGGGAGGCCGAGCGTGGCGGCACGCTCGCAGCGGGTCAATTGACGCGCATGCAACACGCGTAGCGCGGCCATTGCAATTTTGAGGCCGGGTACCGCGGAGGCCCGGGGCCGCGAGACGAGTTGCCGACGCCCTGCGACGGCGTCAACGGTGCGAGCACGAGTTTCGGGGTCATTGCGAGACGCGTCACGCAAGCTGGCACGAAGCAAAGCGACGATCCGGTCAGCTCCGGACCCCTGGCCGACAGGAGCAGGGCGAGCTCGGAGTCAGCCCGGGGTCGAGGCATCCGACCCCGGGCGTCAGCTGACGGGTCCCCCGTCCGTGCCGACGCCGGGCGCGAGCGCCGGGTGCCCGATTCGATGGACGAGGACGCTTCGCTCGACTAGCGTAGGACTGTCGAACCGGCAGGGGAGTGGACGCCGATGCGCATGGGGGACCTGAAGGCAGGCTGGGCGGTCGTGGGGAACGACGGACGCCGGCTGGGCACGGTCCAGCACGCGGACCAGGACTACCTGCTCGTGTCGCGAGGCGCGTTCTCCGACCTCCTGTACGTGCCGGCCTCGGCGATCGCCAACGTCGAGCACGAGCTGGTGCACCTCAACCTCGCGAAAAGCGAGGCGGAACACATGGGGTGGGAGCAGCGGCCGAGGGATCCGGATGGCGCGGCCCCGGTCCGTCAGCTCGAGCCAGTGGATCGCGCGACGCCAGCTCCTCCTCGCGTGACACCCGCTCCCGCTCCCGCTCGCGCGACTCCCGCTCCCGCTTCGGCGACACCCGACGTCGAGGACGCCGGGCTCAGCGGCATTCATGTGGTGGTGTTCACACCCGCCGTCGCCGAACTCCGGACCTTCTTCCGTGACACCCTCGGCATGCCGCACGTCGACGCGGCAGACGGCTGGCCGATCTTCGCCCTGCCCCCCGCGGAGCTCGCGGTCCACCCGGCCGAGGTGACGGGCCAGGAGATCTACCTCATGTGCGAGAACATCGAGGCCACGCTCGCAAGTCTCGAGCGCAAGGGGGTGGCGGTGCGACGCCCGGTGCGGGAGGAGGCATGGGGCTTCGTCGCGGCACTATCCCTGCCCGGTGGCGCC
>JAKAAV010000030.1 GCA_021802185.1 Chloroflexota bacterium
CGTGCTGATGAACGTGGCCGTCCAGAACGCCGGCGCGACGATCACGTCGTTCGTCGCGGGACTCTATGCCGTCCTCGCCGCGGTCTTCGCCCCGGTCGTGCTCCGTGAGCGCCTCACCCGCGCCGCGGGGGCCGGGTTCATGCTCGCGCTGGTCGGGACGCTGCTGCTGGCCGAGCTCCACGCCACGGCGTCCACGATCACCGGCGTGCTCGTCGGGCTCGCCGCAGCCGTCTCGTATGCGCTGTTCCTCGTCCTGTCGCGGCGCTGGTCCGTGCCGTGGCGACTCGCGGGACCCGTCGTTGCGCTGGGAACCGTCGTCGCGACGGGGCTCCCGCTCGGCGCGTGGCTCGTCGTGACCGATCCCGCCGCGCTGGTTCCCGCGCACGTTCGGCCGGACGCGCTGCTCGCGCTCGCGTGGCTCGCGATCTTCCCCGGCGTCGTTGCCGTGACCCTGATCGTCGTCGGCGTCCAGCGGCTCGACGCACGCCGCTCGTCGGCGTTCCTGCTGCTCAACCCGATCGCGGCCGCGCTGCTGTCGTGGCTCCTCCTCGGGGAGCGGCTCAGCCCGGCGCAGCTCGTCGGCGCAGTGCTCGTGCTCGCCGGGATCGCGTCCGCGTCCGGCGCCGTCTCATGGGCCGCATCGTCGATCCGCGGCCGCGCGGCCCCGGCCTGAGGCACGCGCTCGGTCGACGGGGGCGCACCGGCGGGGACGTCAGTCGGCGCGAGGATCGCCGGCGTGGGCGTGCCCGGCAGTCGCATCGACGCGTGAACCGTGGGCCGGCTCGACCGCGCCAGCGGCCTCGACCGCGTCGGCGCCCTCGGGCACGGCCGCCTCCATCCGGCCGGGCCCGGGAGTCGTCCGCGCGCCGGACCAGCGGATGACCCGATCCGCCGACGTGGCCTGGACCAGCAGCGTGAACAGGACGATCCCGAACGTGATGCCCTGCAGCTCGGCGCGATCGGGGAAGTCGGCGGGCAGCGCGAGCGCGAGTGCGACTGCGACCGCGCCGCGGAGGCCGGCCCAGAACATGACGTGCAGCCAGGCCAGCGGGAGGCGCTCGCGGCCGGTGAGCCGCTCGGCAAGCGCGGAGGCGCCGCCGAGCATCAGGTACACGACGCCGGCCCTCGCGACGAGGATTGCCACGACCCCCCAGGCGATCGGCACGAGCACGGCGGCCATCCGAGAGACCGGGGTCGCAAGCCCGATGAGCAGGAACACGAGCGCCGTCAGCAGGAACGCCAGGAACTCCCAGACGACGTCGATCGCGTCCTGCACCCGCTCGCTCAGCCCCACACGGCGGCCATAGGAGCCCAGGACGACGCCGGCGACGACGGTCGCGATGATCCCGGACAGCCCGAGCCGGTCCGCCAGCAGGTACGTCCCGTACGCGGCGAGCAGCGTCAGCGTGAGCTCGACGAGGTGGTCCTCGATGAGCGCGGCGACGCGCGAGAGGACGAACCCGGAGGCGATGCCGACGGCCACGCTGCCGAGGGTGATCGCGACGAACTGCACCGCTGCCTCGCCGGCGCCGACGTGCCCCTGGGTGGCGGCGATCGCGATCGTGAACGCGACGATCCCGGTGCCGTCGTTCAGGAGGCTCTCGCCCTCGACGACCGTGGCGAGCCGGACGGGAGCCCGGAGCCGCCGGATGGACGCGGTGACGGATGCGGGGTCCGTGGCCGATACCATCGCGCCGAGCACGAACCCGGACGAGAGCGACAGGCCGGTCGCGAGGTGGAGCACCACGGCCACGAACGCGGCGACGACGAGGACGCCGGGAACGGCGAGGAGCAGGACGCCGGCAAGGGCATCGACCAGGTCCTCCTGGTCGAGCGAGTACGCGGCCTCGAACACGAGACCCGGCAGCAGGACGAGCAGCACGAGCTGCGGGCTGACCTGGAGGTGCAGCGGCGGCGAGACGGCCGAGATCACCAGCCCGACCAGGACGAGTGCGACGGCGTACGGGAGCCCGATCCGGCGCGTCACGAGCGCGACGAACGCGAGCACGATCAGGAGGGCGACGAAGGCCTCCACGACCTGGGCGATGGGGGCGCCGTTCACGACCGCCATCGTAGGCGAGCACCCGTGCGCTCTGTCGGGCGTCCGGGCTCAGCCTCCCTCGAAGATCACGGACACCTCGGCGCGGCAGGTGCGTGTCGGAGACGACGCCGGCGATCACGGCTGGAGGGGGGCGCCCCACCAGACCGAGGCCGCGATGATCACGTAGAGGCCGACGAGCGCGATCCCCTCCAGCCACGTGCTCTCGCCGTCCACGACGATGAGCGCGCCGAGCACGGCCGAGAGCCCGAGCGCGGCGATGAGGAGGGGCGGCAGCACGAGCGTCAGGGCGGCGCCGCCCATCACCACGCTGATCAGCACGAGCGCGGGCGTCAGCGCGAGCGCGACCTGCAGGGCGCTGTTGAGGATGAGGCTGACGGCGAGGTCGGCCTCGTTCCGGAGCGCGGCCTGGACGCCGGCGACGTTCTCGACGGCGTTGCCCGCGATCGCGACGATGACGAGCCCGACGAACGCCTCGGACAGCCGGAGGGTGGCCATGGCGGGCTGCAGCGAATCGACGAACCACTCCGACGCGAGTGCCGAGAGCAGGCCCGCGACGACGAGGACGAGAGCCGCCAGGCCGACCGGCCAGGCATGCCGCTCGACGCTCGACCCGATCGCAGTCGCTCCCGGTCCGCCGCCGACCGAGAACGGGATCGAGGCCACGAACACGACGAGCAGCACGACCGAGACGATGATCGACAGACCGCGAGCGTGCCCGGCGTCCGGCGCGCCGGCGATCGTGGCAAGTTCGGGGATCGTGAGCGCTGCGGTCGCGAGCACGATCAGCATCGACATCATGCGCGTCTGGTCGCTGCCGAACCGCTGCGTGCCGTGCCGCGCCCCGCCAGCGATGAACGCGAGCCCGAGCACGAGCAGGGAGTTCGCGAGGATCGACCCGACGAGCGCGGTCTGGACGACCAGCACGAGGCCGGCGCGCAGCGCGAAGATCGAGATCAGCAGCTCCGGCAGGTTTCCGAGCGCGGACTGCAGGACGCCGGTCGCGCCGGGCCCGAGCCGCCCCCCCAGCTGCTCCGTGCCCTCGCCGACGAGCGCGGCGAGTGATGCGAGCGAGATCGTGGCCGCGACGAAGGTCGGGACGGCATCGGCGTTGACCGCGCGCAGGACGGCCGCCAGACCCGTCGCGACGAGCGACACCGCGATGAGCGCGAGCGCGCGGCGTCCGAGGAGCCGCGGGAGCCCGGACGAGCGGACGTGCAGCGCCGTCACAGGCGACGGCCCGCGCCGGAGAGCGGGCACGCCGCCGTGTCAGCGGCGCACGTCGCGGTGTGTCCGGCGGCCTCCCCCGATCCCACATGGCAAGTGTGCCGGATCGAGGGCGGTGCGTCCCCGAATCGTCGCCGTCTGGATTGCGGATGCGTGTCCGCGCCCGTCAGGGCACGGGCTCGGACGACGCGCGATCAGTCTCCGCCGGTGTCCGCCGGTCCCGTCGGCATGTCGGCCGGCCCGAGGTCGCCCGGCCGGGCGCTGCCGAACGCCGTCGATCTGCCGGTTCGCTGGGCGCTGCCGGACGCCGGGCCGCCCGTTCCCTGGCTCGTGCCGAATGCGGTCGAGCTGACGGCCTCCTGGCCGCCGCCGAAGGCGCCGCCCTTCTGGCCGGTTCCACCGCCCGCCGCCGAGTGCTCGTCCCAGTGGCCCTGGTGCTCGGCGTGCATGTGCCCGTCGTGGACGTAGTCGGTGTGGTCGTCGTGGCCCACCGCCGGATGGCCGCAGCCCGGCCCGTGCCGGTGCTGGTGGTCCTGGTGCTGGTCGTGCATCTCGTCTCCGCGTCTCCGCTGTCGTTCGCTTCCGTCGGCTCGTGCCGAGCCAGGCTGGCTCGTCGACCCGTCACTCCCAGCGTCGCCCGCGGCCGTTGCGTGACGATCACGTCACGGCCGCCAAGGTTGCAGGCGCGGTCGAGGTGCGGCGGGCGGGTCGCGCGCGGCCCGGCGTCGTGGCTCGCGTGAAGGCGCGGTGTCGAGTCGTCCGGACGGCGCGCCGGGACGCCCATACACTCGCCGCATGAGCACCTACCGGTACGGAATCCTGGGCGCCGGACGTCAGGGGACGGCGGCCGCCTACGACCTCGTCGTGCGCGGCGAGGCGGCGTCGGTGACGCTCGCCGACATCGATCCGGCCGCCGCGCGCCGGTCCGCGGAGCGCGTGAACGCGCTGGCGGGCAGGGACGTCGTACGCGGCGTGGCGCTCGACGTCACCGACCGCGCGGCCCTCGTCGAGTTCCTCGGGTCACTCGACGCGTTCATCGCGGCGGTGTCATACAAGCTCAACCTCGGCATCGCCGAGGCCGCGCTCGAGGCGGGCACGAGCATGTGCGACCTCGGCGGCCACACCGCGACGGCGCTCGCCCAGATCGGGCTGGCGGACCGCGCGCGCGAGGCCGGGATCGCGATCGTGCCCGACTGCGGCGAGGCTCCCGGGCTCGCGAACAACCTCATGACGTACGCGACGACGCTCCTCGACGAGACCGACGACCTCGTCCTGCTCGACGGTGGTCTGCCCCTCCACCCCGAGGCGCCCTGGGAGTACAGGGTCACGTTCGCCATGGACGGGCTCACGAACGAGTACGCCGGCGGCGCCGACTGGGTCCGCGACGGCCGGATCGTGCACGTCGACACGTTCGACCCGGCGGAATACGAGCTGGTCGACCTCGGAGAGCCGGTGGGGGAGCTCGAGGCGTTCTCCGCAGGTGGGGGCTCGACGCTCCCCTGGACGCTCGGCCGCTCGGTTCCGTCGATCCGGAACAAGGTCCTCCGCTACCCCGGCCACGTCGTGCAGTTCCAGGCGTTCCAGGATGCCGGCTTCTTCTCGGAGGAGCCGATCGAGGTCGACGGCTCGCCGGTGATCCCGCGCCACGTCTTCCACGCGCTCATCGAGCCGCAGATCCGGGCGCCGGAAGGGTTCGAGGACATCGTGATCGCGCACGTCATCGCGACCGGCAGGAAGGGCGGCGTCCCCGCACGAGCCGTCGTCGACCTGCGCGCGACGCGGGACGACGCGCTCGGGTTCACCGGGATGGAGCAGACGACGGGCTGGCACGCCGCGATCGTGTGCCACCTGCTGGCCTCGGGCGCCATCCCGCCCGGCGCGCACCCGGTCGAGGAGGCGGTGGACCCGGCGAGCATGGTCGAAGCGCTTCGTGAGCGCGGATTTCCGATCGGGGTCTCGGTCGAGGCGGCGGTCGGCGCCGTCTGACGAGAAGGCCGTAGCCGTACGATCGAGGCGGCTTCGGTCGAACGGGCGCCATTCCGTGCAGCCCGGGCGGTAGGATTCCGCGGGAGGTCCCCGTGTTCTACCGAACCGACCCGTGGCTGCACGTGATCGTCGGGTGCATGTCGTCGGGCAAGACGGACGAGTTGCTGCGCCTGCTCCGGCGCGCCGAGATCGCGCGACGCCGTGTCGTGCTCGTCCGGCCCGACATCGACACGCGGACGCCGGCCGAGTACGCCGAGAGCCGGAGCCACGCACGGTTTCCATCGACGCTCGTGGCCCGGTCGGATCCCGGCCAGGTGCTCGCGCTCGCCCGTGAGCGCGACGCCGACATGGTCGGGATCGAGGAGGCCGAGTTCTTCGAGCCCGGGATCGTCGAGACCGTGGAGGCGCTCCGGTCGAGCGGCCGTCATGTCATCGCGACCGGGCTCAACCTCGACTTCGCCGGGCGGCCGTTCAACTCGATGCCGGAGCTGCTCGCGCTCGCCGACGAGATCACGACGCTGACCGCGATCTGCATGGTGTGCGGCGAGACGGCCACGCGGACGCAGCGCCTGGTGAACGGCCTCCCCGCCGCGGTCGACGACCCGCTCATCGTCGTCGGCGGCCTTGACCGGGCCGCGATCGAGACCTACGAGGCGCGCTGCACGCGGCACCACGAGGTGGCACCCGCGCGCAACGGATGACCGGGCGCGCCGATGGCGGCGCTCGCTTTCGTCCGCCACAGTCACCGCGACGGCCCGGCAGGGGACCCGCCCCCGGCGCGAGAGCCAGGTCGCGGGCGTCAGCCTCGCGCCGGCACGGGTCCCCAGCGCGAGGAGGAGCATGCAGGTCGGGGTCCTGATCCCGCAGGGCTGGAAGCACGAGTACGACGGGTGGGACGCCGCCCCGGCGTGGGAGCGGACGATCGACGCTCGGGACCTCATTGCCCGTCCCGGGCCGACCGATGGCACTGTCGCCGAGTCCTTGTCGGGGCCGACACTCGTGCGCCGGAGGTGCGTGCGCATGTCCCCGACGGCGAAGATCGCGTCCCCGCTGGCACTGGTCTCTCTCGAGGATAGTCTGGAGGGGCGGCGGTCGCGTCGCGACTTCTGTCGCGAGACGCTCGACGAGGACGACCTGCACCGCCTCTGCTGGGCGGGGCAGGGGATCACGGACGCCGAAGGCCTGCGGACCGCGCCGTCGGCCGGTGGCGTCCACCCACTCGAGCTGTACGTCGTCGCGCCGGTCGCGGTGTTCCACTACGACGCGGTCGGTGACCGGCTCGAGGTCGTCATGCGGGGCGACCGGCGCCCGGCCCTGTGCACGGCCGCCCTGTCGCAGGACGTCGTCGGGCTGTCGGGCGCGACGATCGTCATCACGGCCGTCGAAGGGCGGATGGATCCTCGGTACGGGACACGGGCGCGGCGCTACGAGCTGATCGAGGCGGGGCACGTTGCCCAGAACATCCTCCTCGCCGCCACCGCGCTCGGCTTCTGCGCGGCACCGGTCGGGGCGATCGACGATCTCGCGGTGCGCGACGTCCTCGACCTGCCCGATTCGTACCTGCCGCTGTACCTCGTCGCAGTCGGCCGGTCGACGCTCTCGCGCTAGACGCTCGTTCGGGGTCGTCCATCGCGGCCCACGGCCGGGATCGCCACGCGTCCACCGGCGGGTCGTGCCGGTAGCATGGCGTCGATGCCCACGACCGACCGGTCCTATCGCGCGCTGCTCGCGGTGCCCTCGCTCGGCCGCGTCGTCGCAGGCATGCAGGTCGCGCGGATCGCCCAGTCGATGGTCGGGGTCTCGCTGGTCCTCTTCACCCTGACCGAGTACCGCTCGGCGACGCTCGCCGGCATCGTCACGTTCCTGAGCATCGCGCCGGGCATGGTCGCGAGCCCGGTCGCCGGCGCGCTGCTCGACCGGCACGGGCGTTCGCGGCTGGTGCTGGTCGACTATGTGGTGGCGTGCGCATCGTTCGGCCTGATCGGCGTCCTCGCGATGACGGGCCACCTTCCGGTGTGGCTGCTGCTGCTCATCGCCGCGATCTCCTCGCTCACGGGGCCGCTGAGCAACTCCGGGCTGCGCAGCCTGTTCCCGCTGCTCGTGCCTCGCTTCCTGTGGGAGCGCATCAACGCGGTCGACTCGATGGGCTACGTCGTCGCGACGATCGTGGGTCCGCCCGCCGCCGGCGCGCTCGTGGCCCTGATGGGCGGACCGGCCGCGCTTGTCGGGATCGGCGCGATCTTCGCCGTCGCCGCGCTCGTGCTCATCGGGATCCCCGACCCGCAGACCGACGTGACATCGACCGGCCGGCTCCTGCTCGACGCCTGGCAGGGCCTGGTCTACACGTGGCGGAACCCGACCCTCCGCGCGCTCGGCTTCGCGATCTCGGCGGTGAACCTGTCCGCCGGCGTCGTCACGATCGTGATCCCGCTGATCGTGCTCGACCATCTGCACCAGGGTCCCGCCGTCGCGGGCGCGGTGTTCGCCGCGATGGGCGTCGGCGGTGGTGTCGCCGCGATCGTCGTCGGGCGCACGAACTCGCACGGCCGCGAACGCGTCATGCTGGCCCTGCCGATGCTCGGCATGGCGGCCGCGATCGTCCTGCTCCTGCCGGGCCAGCTGTTCCTGCTCGTCGCGTCGATGCTGATCCAGGGGCTCATGAACGGTCCGATGGACGTCGGACTGTTCACGCTTCGCCAGCGACGGACGGACCCGGCCTGGATGGGGCGGGCGTTCGCGGTGTCGATGACGTTCAACTTCGCGGGGTTCCCGATCGGGTCCGCGATCGCCGGGCCGCTCGCTTCGGCGTCCATCCCGGCGGCCATCGCGTTCGCGGTCGCGATGGCGGTCGTCGCGGCCGTCATCGCGTGGCGCGGGATTCCCGTGACGGACGATCCCAGGGCGTCCGCTCGCATGGCGCGGCGCCAGGTCGGGGCGACGACGGGGCGGTAGGCTGCCGGGGCTCCGGGAAGCGCACGCGTTCGGCCGGAGCGCGCGGGCCGTCCGGTGGAACGGCCGGGCTCGCAGGTACCCGCGCCCGGGCGCGGCGGCTCGCAGCAACCACGGGCGAAAGCACCCTGATCGTGGCGGGTTCTGGAAGATTTGATAAGGTTCGGCGGTGGCCACTCCGGCGTCCCGCCGCGTCCCGGACCTTCACGCGCGCGTCCAGCCGGCGACCGACTGGATCGGGCTCGGCGACGCGACCGTCCTGCTCGGCGTCAGCCCCGCCACGCTGCGGCGCTGGTCCGACGATGGCCGCGTGCCCGTGTTCACGACTCCCGGCGGTCACCGCCGGTACTCGCGGCGGGCCCTCACCGCGCTCGTGCCGCGGCGGGCCCCGCGTCCCACGCTCGGGCGGCTCGGCGCATCGGCGGACCGCATCGCCCGGGCGTACCGGCGACCGCTCCGTTGGCCGGAGCCGCCGGTCGCGCCTGCCGTCGACCGCGCGTGGCTCGACAGGCTCCCTGTGGAGGAGCTGGACGCGTTCCGGGCGCGGGGCAGGACGCTGGTCGAGGAGCTCCTGCTGTACCTCGACGCAGAACCGGGATCGCCGGCGGCCGCCGGACACCTCGATCTCGCGGTGGCCGCGGCGGCCCACCACGGCCGGGAGATGGCGCGCCTGGGGTGCTCGACCGTCGCGGCGGTCGAGACCTTCCTCGCGTTTCGCGCTCCGTTCGTCTCGGAGATGATGCGTCTGGCGCGCAGGCCGGGACTGGACGCGGCCGAGGCGACGCGGCTCCTGTCCGCCGTCGAGGCGGCCCTCGACCGACTCCTCGTCGCGGCGATCGAGGGGCACGCGGAGGGGAAGGCCGGGGCCGCCGACGGGCTGTCGGGACGGGCGCACGGGGCGGGGAGCGAGGGATCGGGGAGCGGGCGATCGGGCGGGCCAGCATCGCCGTGACCGACCGCGCGCTCCCGCTCTGGATCCTTGCCGCGCAGGCGGACCGCCACACCGCGGAGGCCCGTGCCGCGTTCGCGCACCTGGCGCGGGGCGCGGAGGCCGACGCCGCGGCGTTCCTCGAGACGTGTCACCGCGTCGAGATCGTGGCGACGCGCGACGAGGCGCGGCGGTCGATCGAGGTCGCCGCTCACGATCTCTCCGTCGACGGGCTGCGCTCGTACGACGGCCGGCAGGCCGCCGAGCACCTCTTCCGGCTGGCGGCCGGGCTGGAGAGCGCGGTCACCGGCGAGGACGAGATCCTCCACCAGGTGCGTCAGCTGCTCGATGACGTGCGGGACGCCGACCCGCCGGATCCGGTCCTGATTCGCGCGCTCGAGCTGGCGATCGGCGTCGGGCGTCGGGCGAGGGCCGAGCGCGAGCGGCCCCAGGAGCGCGGGCTGGCCGATCGGGCGCTCGACTGGGTGGGCGCGCGCGGCGTCGGCCTGCCGGGATCCCGGGTGCTGGTCGCCGGCGCGGGTGTCATGGGTCGCGCGCTCGCCGTGGGCGCCGGCAGGCGCGGCGCCGACGTGGCCGTGGCAAGCCGCGACGAGGGCCATGCGGCACGCGTCGCCCGAATCGTCGATGGCGAGGCGTCGTCGCTGGAGGCGGCCGCGGGCCGGTTCTGGACGGCGGATGCCGTGCTGGTCGCGCTGGCCGGACCTTGGCAGGCGCTCGAGGCGGAGGGTCGGCCTGCGGCGGGACGGGCGGCGGCGGACGCGACTCGCGACGGCTCGGACGGCTTCCCGCCCGAGTGTCCCGTCGTCGTCGACCTGTCGTCGCCGCCGGCGCTGCCCGCCTCCGTGCGTACCGCGCTGGCGGACCGCCACGCCGGGATCGACGAGCTGTTCGCCGAACGGCCGGAGCGCGGGGCGGAGGCCGAGCGCGTGCGCCGGGAGTACGTCGCCCATGCCGAGGGGCTCGTCGCCCAGGCCGTCGACCGCTTCGAGCGCTGGGTCGAGGCACGGCCGTCGACCGAGATGCTCCGGGCACTGCGGGAGACGGCCGAGCAGCGGCGCGTTCGCGACCTCGAGCGGCTCCTGCGGCGCCTGCCCGACCTCGGGCCTCGCGAGCGCGCGCTCGTGACCGAATTCTCCGAGCAGCTCGTCGCCGGCATCCTGCACCGGCCCAGCGCTCGTCTCCACGACGACGCGGACGGATCGGCGGCCGAGGCGGCCCGGCGCCTGTTCGGCCTGTGAGCCCGAAGCCCGTTCGGCCTGTGAGCGCGATGCCGAACCCGCGCGATCGTGTGCTCCGCCTTGGGACGCGCGGGTCCGTGCTCGCCAGGCTGCAGTCCGAGCTGGTCGCCGACGCGCTGCGCGCGCGTGGCCACGACGTCGAGCTCGTCGTGGTCGTGACCGCGGGCGACGTCCGCCCGCCCGACACGGCCTGGGGCGAGGGTGCCTTCGTCGGCGCGCTCGAGCACGCGCTGCTGTCCCGCGAGATCGACCTCGCGGTCCACAGCGCCAAGGACGTGCCGATCGACGACGAGGGTCCGCACCAGGCGGAACGGCGCGAGGCGGTGGGCGCGGGCGGCGACGCCGCGGCGGGTTCCGCGACCGGACCGCTCGTGATCGCCGCGTACCCGTGGCGCGAGGACGCCCGCGACGCACTCGTCCTGCCCACGTCCCGCGCTCCGGCGCCGGTCCCGACCCCGGACCCGGTCCGGTGCGGCACGATCACTTCCGGGCTGCTGCCGATCGGGTCGCGCGTCGGCACCGACAGCCCGCGCCGTGCCGGCTTCCTCCGCGCCGCGCGCCCCGACCTCGAGATCGTGCCGCTCCACGGCAACGTCGACACGCGGCTGCGGCGGCTGGACGAGGAAGCCGCCGACGCACTCGTGCTGGCCGTGGCCGGCCTG
>JAKAAV010000031.1 GCA_021802185.1 Chloroflexota bacterium
CGTCCCGGCCGACCAGATCGCATCGCGTCTGCCGTCCTCGGCGACCGCGCTCGCGCTCCTGCCGCCCGGCCTCGTCACGCCGGCCGTCCGCGTCGTGCCGGTCGGGACCGCCGATCCGTTCGGCGAGACGCCGGCGCGCAGCGAGCCGTACCCGCTGACGATCCCGGCGCCCACCGCATGGCCCGCCGCCTGGACGGTGTACGACCCGTCGAACGTTCGGGTGGTGCTCACGACCGGCGTCAACTGCCCCGATCGCGGCGTGAGCTACCAGACCAACGTGCTCGGCAAGGGCTGGGACTGGCTGCTCCAGGCCGGGACCGCGAAGTACACGGGCCGCCACTGGGACCCGGCGTTCGGATGGTGGGTCGTGGACGCGGTCCGGACCGGCCACGCCGGGGCGGTGTGGGACCTGATCCGGAATGCAGACGTGGCGGTGAGCGACTTCGAGTGCTCGATGACGCCGGGTTTCACGCAGCACGACAGCGGCACGCTGTTCACGATCGATCCCAGGGTGGCGCCGCTCATGGCCAAGGCCGGCTTCGACGTCGCGACGATCGCCGCGGACCACAACACGAACCCGGGTCTCGCGGCCGTGCCCTACACGGTCCGGGCGTTCGCCGCGAACGGGATCCGAGCGGTCGGCGGCGGCGCGAACCTCGCCCAGGCGTTGCGCCCGGCCGTGCTCGACGTCCGCGGCGTCCGGTTCGGGTTCGTGGGCTTCGACGCGATCGGCGGGTCGGCCAGCGCGACCGCGACGAGCGCGGGAGTTGCGCCGCTCACGCCGGCCAACGCGCGGACGGCGATCTCCGCCGCACGCGCCCAGGGTGCGCAGGTCGTGTTCGCGCTGCCGCAGTGGAGCTCGGTCGAATATCGCGCGGCGTTCACCGCCTTCCAGGACCAGCTCGCCGCGCAGCTCGAGGCCGCGGGCGCCGACGAGATCATCGGCGCGGACTTCCACTGGGCCGGGGCGGTCTCGATCGCGCCGGGCGGCGACGCCGGGTACCGGCTCGTCACCGCGAGCCAGGGCAACTTCTGGTTCGGCCAGAGCTGGAGCCGGCAGACCCAGGAGGGCGTGATGACGATGCTGACGTTCGTCGGCACGCGCCTCGCGCAGGTCCGACTGATCCCCACGGTCGTGCTCGACGACGCGCAGCCGAACCTCACCGATCCCGCCACCGACGGCCAGTTCGTGCTGCACCAGGTGCTGTCCGTCTCGCGCCTCCTCGAGCCGTGACGGGCTCTGGGCGACACTTGCGGCACAATGGCGGCGTGACGATGGACACGGTGGAGCGAGAACGGCTCGCGGAGCGGCTGCTGCAGGGGCACCGGCGCGGGCCCGAACGGCTGCCGGCGAAGGCGGCTGCCGCCGCGCTGGCCGATGGCGCGCTGCGCCTCCTGTTCCCGGAGGCCGCCGGTCACGACGCTCGCGCCGACGAGGCCGACGCCGAGATCGAGCGGCTCCACGCCGGGCTCGTCGAGCTGCTCGAGCCGCTGCGCGGGCTGAGACCGCGGATGCCACTCTCGCCGGAGGAGACCGCGTCGCGCTTCCTGGACACGCTGCCGCGCATCCAGGCCGCCCTGCAGCGCGATGCCGAGGCGATCTGCGACGGAGACCCGGCCGCGGAGAGCGTCGAGGAGGTCATCCTCGCCTACCCCGGGTTCCTGGCGATCCTGCACTACCGGCTCGCGCACGAGCTTCGCGAACTCGGCGTCCCACTGCTGCCGCGACTCATCACGGAATGCGCGCACGATCGGACGGGGATCGACATTCACCCGGGCGCGACGATCGGGAACCCGCTCGTCATCGACCACGGGACCGGCATCGTGATCGGCGAGACGACGACGATCGGTGACAACGTCAAGCTCTACCAGGGCGTCACGCTCGGCGCCCTGAGCGTCGACAAGTCGCTGGCGTCGCAGAAGCGCCACCCGACGATCGAGGACGACGTCGTGATCTACGCGAACGCGACGATCCTCGGCGGAAGGACGGTGGTCGGCCGCGGCAGCGTCATCGGCGGCAACGTCTGGCTGACCGAGAGCGTCCCCGCGGATTCCGTCGTGTACCACCGCAGCGAGGTCCACGTCCGCAGCGGCCCGCTCGAGCCGAACCCGGTCGACTTCACGATCTGACGGGGATCCGCGCGCGATCGGCGCCCGCGGACTCCACAACCACTGCGACTCACGGAGGGGGACATGAAGGCCGACAACATTCTCGAGGTCATCGGCAACACGCCCGAGGTGCGGCTGCGCCGGCTGTTCGGCGACCGCGTGCAGGTCTGGATGAAGCTCGAGCGGCAGAACCCGGGCGGCTCGATCAAGGACCGGATCGCGCTGTCGATGATCGAGGACGCCGAGGCGCGTGGCGTCCTCCACCCCGGGTCGGTCGTCATCGAGCCCACGTCGGGCAACACCGGTGTCGGCCTCGCGCTCGTGTGCGCCGTCAAGGGCTACCGGCTGATCCTCGTGATGCCGGAGTCGATGTCGGTCGAACGCCGGCGGCTCATGGCGGCGTACGGCGCGACGTTCGAGCTGACGCCGCGGGAGCTCGGGATGCGCGGTT
Organism: Chloroflexota bacterium; assembly: GCA_021802185.1. GTDB lineage: Bacteria > Chloroflexota > Limnocylindria > Limnocylindrales > CSP1-4 > JAJYNJ01. Next base: position 2,561 of record JAKAAV010000031.1, read on the forward strand.
CGGTCGAGCGAGCCGAGGAGCTCGTGCGCGAGACCGAGAACGCCTGGATGCCGATGCAGTTCGCGAACCCGGCGAACGTCGAGGTGCACCGGCGGACGACCGCCCAGGAGATCCTGCGCGACTTCCCGGACGGGCTCGACGAGATCGTCGCTGGCGTCGGGACCGGCGGCCACCTGTCGGCATGCGGCGAGGTGCTGAAGCCGCTCTGGCCGCACCTCCGCACCGTGGCCGTCGAGCCGGAGGCGTCGCCGGTCATCAGCGAGGGACGCGCAGGACCGCACCCGATCCAGGGTCTCGGCGCGAACTTCGTGCCGGAGAACTACCACCCCGGCGCGGTCGACGAGGTCGTGACGGTCGCGGCGTCCGACGCGTTCGAGTTCGCCCGGCGATGCGCGCGCGAGGAGGGGATCCTCTGCGGCATCAGCACGGGTGCGGTGCTGGCCGCGGTCGCGAAGCGGATCGAGGGACTGCCGGACAACGCGCGCGTGCTGACGTTCGCCTACGACACGGGCGAGCGGTACCTGTCGGTCGAGGGGCTGTTCGCCTGACGGTCGGCGGACGGCGGTCACGCCGTTGCACGGTCGCGCCGTCGCACGGTCACGCCGTCGCACGGTCGCGCCGTCGCACGGTCGCGCCGCCGCACGGTCAGGCCGCCGGGCGGGGGGCGACGCCACGCCCTCCGCCGGGTCGGTCTCGCCTCAGTCGGCCGCCGAAACCGGCGCGGCTTCCTCCACGGTCCGCCCGTCGGACTCGTACGCCTCGAGGATCGCGAGCAGGTCGGCCGGCAGCGGCATCACGCGGCCCGCCGCGTAGTCGTACATGACCTGGATCGTCTCGCCGTACGCCGCGAGCCGCACCTGCCCGGACGGCTCCTCGACCGACAGCCGGTAGTCCATCGAGAACGACGACCGCGAGGTCCAGCCCACCCGGCACTCGCAGACGAGGTGTTCGCCGAAGAGCACCGGGCTCGCGTACGTGACGCGCGCGTCGGCGAGGATGAAGCTGCGGTCGTGGGTCTGCGCGCCGATGCCGAACGTGGAGCCCGTGACCTCGCGGTAGTAGCCGGCGCGGGCGAGCTCCATGTAGGTCAGGTAGACGGCGTTGTTCACGTGGCCCATCGCGTCCGTGTCGGCGAAGCGGACGTCGATCGGCCGGCGGTACCGGAAGCTGCCTGTCGGAGGGCGGAAGCGGCGGGTCGAGGCGTCGTGACGGCTGAGGCTCACCCGCGCATTCTGCCCGATCGACGAGCCGGCACCGTCCCGCCCGCCGCGCAGGCCCGGGTCACTCACCCCGTCACCCGCGCGGCTCGACCACGAGGGTCCCCCGTGCGGCCGGCGCCGCGCTCCCCGTGCCCGACCCGATCTCGACCGGATAGCGGCCCGGAGCCGGCGCCATGAAGCGCACGGACGTCGTCTGGCCGGGCCGTGCCGGCACGTCGACGTTCGGGATGCCCTGGACGACGAGCTCTCGGTACGCCGGCGCGTCGTTGGTGAATCGCAGGTACACGAACGAACCGGTGCGGACGTGGAGCTCGGCGGGAACGCCCGCGCCGCTCGACGCGGTGACGGCGACCTGCTGCGCGGACGCGTCGAGCCACTGGTTGCCCGCGAGAACCGCCGCTGCCACGGCGAGGCCGGCGACCGCGATCGCGACGAGGTAGCCGGCGTCGCGGATCCGCGTCGCGAGCGGCTGGCGGCCGAGCCGAGCGTGCCCTGGGCGCGCGTCGAAGCCGCGCAGCCGGAGCGAGTTCGTGACGACGCTCACCGAGCTCAGCGCCATCGCGCCCGCGGCGAGTGCGGGGCTGAGCGTCGTGCCCGTGAACGGGTAGAGCAGCCCCATCGCGATCGGGATCAGCACGACGTTGTAGCCGAACGCCCACGCGAGGTTCTGGCGGATCACGGAGATCGTTCGTCGCGAGAGCGCGATCGCCGAGGCGATCCCGCGCGGGTCGCCACCGACCAGCGTCACGTCGGACGCCTCGATCGCGACGTCCGCACCCGTCCCGATCGCGATCCCGAGATCGGCCTGCGCGAGGGCCGGCGCGTCGTTGATGCCGTCGCCGACCATCGCCACGCGCCGACCGCCGGACTGCAGCTCGGCGACCTTCTCGGCCTTTCCGCCCGGCAGCACCTCCGCCATCACGTGGTCCGGCGCGATCCCGACCTGCCGGGCCACCGCCTCGGCCGTCGCGCGCCGGTCACCGGTGACCATCCACGCCTCGATGCCCTGCGCCATCAGCCCGCGCACCGCCTCGGCCGCTTCGGCCTTGACGGGGTCGGAGATCACGACGACGCCGGCGAGGACGAGCGATGCGGCGTCCGGCTCGGCGGCCGCGACGTACACCGGGGTCCGTCCTTCGGCCGCCTCGGTCGCCGCGACCGCCTCCAGCGACGAGACATCCACGCCGTGCAGCGCCATCAGCCGCGCGTTGCCGGCCGCCACCCGCCGCCCGGCGACCACCGCCTCGACGCCGCTGCCGGAGACGGCCTCGAACTCCGTCACGTCGAGCCGTCCGACCCCCTCGGCATCAGCCGCCGCGACGATCGCCGCGGCCAGCGGGTGCTCCGAGCGGCGCTCGACGGAGCCGGCCAGGTCGAGCAGGTCGTGGACCGAGGTCAGCCGCGCGGGGACGATCGAGGTGACGGCGGGCCGGCCGAGCGTCAGGGTCCCCGTCTTGTCGAGCACGATCGCGCTCACGCGGTGAGCCTGCTCGAGCGCCTCACCGCCGCGGAACAGGACGCCGGCCTCGGCGCCCTTGCCGGTGCCGACCATGATGGCGGTCGGCGTCGCGAGCCCCAGCGCGCACGGGCACGCGATGATGACCACGGCGATGAACGCCGTGAGCGCGAGGGTGAGCTTCGGCTCCGGGCCGAAGGTCATCCACAGCGCGAACGTGAGCGCCGCGGTGCCGAGCACGAGCGGCACGAAATAGGCGCTGATGAGGTCGGCGGTGCGCTGGATCGGCGCCTTCGAGCCCTGGGCGGCCTGCACCATCCGGACGATCTGTGCGAGCGCGGTGTCGCGCCCGACCCGCGTCGCCCGGAACACGAACGAGCCGGTCGTGTTGAGCGTCGCGCCGATCACCTCGTCGCCGGGACGCTTCTCGACCGGGATCGCCTCGCCGGTCAGCATCGACTCGTCGACCGCCGACGAGCCCTCGACCACGACGCCGTCGACCGGGACCTTCTCGCCCGGCCGAACGCGCACGAGGTCTCCGGCCTGTACCTGCTCGAGCGGGACGTCGACCTCGCTGTCGCCGCGGACGACCCGCGCCGACTTCGCCTGCAGCCCGATCAGTGCCTTCACGGCCCCGACCGTCTGGCCCTTCGCCCGCGCCTCGAGCCACCGCCCGAGCAGGATGAGCCCGACGATGATCGTGGACGAGTCGAAGTAGGTGTCGGGCCGGATGCCGGCGCGCATGACGACGTCCGGGTACATCGTGACGAAGACGCTGTAGCCCCACGCCGCACTCGTGCCGACCGCGACGAGCGTGTCCATGGTCGCGCTGCGGTGCCGGAGCGCGCGCCACGCGGCCCTGTAGAAGCGACCGCCGGCCCAGAACTGGACGAACGTCGCCGGCCAGAGGACGAGCTTGTTGAGGTCCTCCATGGCGACCGGCATCCAGGGCCAGAACATCAGCAGCATGATTCCGGCCGCGACGGCGAGGCTGACGAGCGACTGGATCCGCAGCTCGCGGCGCTCCCGGCCGCGCTCGAGGTCCTCGGCGGTCGGCTCGTCGACGAGCGCGACGCCCCCTTCGTCCGCCGCCGCCTCCGCGCCGCCGACGTTCCGAACCTCGTACCCGGCCGCCTCGATCGCACCGACGAGCTCCGAGCGACCCGTGACGGACGGCAGGAAGCGGATCGTCGCACGTTCCGTCGCGAGGTTGACGCTCGCCTCCTGCACGCCGTCGGTCTTGCGCAGGAACCGCTCGATGCGGTTCACGCACGAGGCGCACGTCATGCCCTCGATGGGCAGGACGACCTCGATCGGCTCGGTCGTGGATGGCCGGGCCGGAGTGGTGGTGGCTGGCGACTGGACGGACACGACGACTCCCGGAGGGCGAGCGGCGCCGGCCGTGGCGCCGGGACGCAGGCTCTGATACTCCCCACCAGTATATGCCCCCGGTCCACGGACCGAAGTGGCGATGGGCATGCCCTGAAGGGCCGAGCGGCCCCGCACGTTGGAGGGGCGTCGGTCACGAGGCGCGGACGGGCCCCGGAGCGAGCGGGACACGCCAGATCTCCGGGCTCAGCCGGGAGGCCGCTCCCCGCCCGAAGGATTCACGCTCGGCGGACGAACCCGTCGGGCACCAGCGGCAGGCCCCGCAGGCGGACGCCGCTCGCGGCGAAGATCGCGTTGGCGATGGCGGGCGCGACCGCCACCAGCGGCACCTCGCCCGCGCCCGCCGACGGGACGTCGGCCCGGTCGACCAGCACGACCTCCACGGGCGGCACGTCGCGGAAGCGGGGCACGCGGTACTCCGACAGCTTCGCGTCGAGGATCCGGCCGTCCTCGAAGTGGATCGCCTCGAACAGCGCGCCGCCCAGCGCCATGACCGCAGCCCCCTCGACCTGGTTCGCGAGACCCTCCGGGTTCACGATGCGACCCGCCTCGTACGCGCTCACGAGGTGCACGAGCTCGAACCGCCACTCGGGCCCAACGCGGACGTCGGCGACGGTCGCGATCCGGCCCCACTTCTCGAGGCAGCAGGCGATCCCGAGCCCACGGCCGGGCTCCGGGTTGCGGCCCCACCCCGCGCGCTCGGCCGCCGCCGTCAGCACGGCGCTCAGGCGCTCGTCGCGCAGGTGTCGGAGCCTGTACTCGACCGGATCGGTGCCCGCAGCGTGGGCCAGCTCGTCCATGTGCGACTCGCGCGCGAACGTGTTCGCGGTCGCGGCCAGCGCGCGGTACGAGCCGACGCGAAGCGGGGAGTCCGCCGGCTGGAACCGGATGTGGCGGTTCGCCACGTCGTACGGCGTTCCGATCGCGTTCGGCCCCGAGTTCACGTTCGTGAAGTCCCACGCCTGGAGCGTGCCGTCCTCGGCTGCACCGCTGCGGACGTCGATCACCGCGAACGGCCGGAAGTACGCCCAGGTCGTCTCCTCTTCGCGGCTCCACCGCACCTTCACCGGCCGCCCGACGGCGCGCGCGAGCCGCGCGGCCTCGATCGCGGCGTCGCCGCTGTGCTTGCCGCCGTACGCGCCGCCGGTGCCCGGCACGATGACCCTGATCCGGTCTTCGGGCACCCCGAGCGCCGCCGCCAGCTGCTCTCGCACGCCGAACGGTCGCTGCGTCCCGGTCCAGACCGTCAGCCGGTCGCCACCGTCGCGGCGGTCGCCCGTCCACTCGGCGACCGCGGCGCGCGTCTCGAGCGGCACGTGTGCGATGTAGGCCGCCGTGTACGTGGCCTGCAGCCGGATCGCCGCGGAGGCGAGCGCAGCGTCGACGTCGCCCGCTTCCTCCGAGAGCTCACTCTCCCATCCCTGGCCCTCGACCGGGTGCGAGCGCAGGTACTCGACGATTCCGTCCTCGGAAGGCTGCGGCTCGTGGGTCCACTCCGCTCTGAGCCCGCGCAGCGCGCCGATCGCGCCCCCCGGCGTCGGCGCCACGACCCCGACGAACTCGCCCTCGCGCACGACGCGGATGCCGGGCATGGCCTCGGCCGCGGACGTGTCGAGCGAGACGAGGCGCGACCCGAAGGCCGGCGCGCGGAGGATCTTCCCGTGCAGCATGTTCGGCCGTTCCGTGTCCGACACGTACCGCAGCGACCCGTGGACCACCTCCGTCGACGTGAGCCTGCGCTGCCCCCGGCCGCGCCGGTCCGCCTCCCGGCCGGATCCCTCCCCCGCCTCGATCACCGCGTCCTCGACCCTGCGCTGGCCCTCCAGCAACGAGCCCAGGCGGACACCCGCGCCGCCGTCCGCCCGAGCGACCACGCAGTCGGAGAGCACGACGCCGTCCGGCGACCGCGCTCCGAGCCGTTCCGCCCCCGCCTCGAGGATCAGGTTCCGGGCCGTAGCGGCCGCCGCCTTCAGGTACTCACCCGCGTCCGGCATCGACCGGCTCCCGAACGTCCCGACGTCGTACGGGCACACGTCGGTGTCGCCCATGACCATGCGCACCGACCGGACCGGCATGCGAAGCTCCTCGGCCACGAGGAGCGCCAGCGCCGTCCTGTTGTCCTGCCCGACGTCGACCTTGCCGGTGAAGGCCGTCACGAGCTCGTCCGCCCCCACGTGGATCCACGCCCCGCCGTTGCCATGCCACGGACCCGGCTGGTCGGGGTGGTTCCGGGCCGCCTGACCGGGTGGCAGCACCACCACGAGGCCGTCGCCCAGCACGTCGAAGTACCCGCGCCGGTCGGGAGCGGTCATGTCCCACGGCCTCTCCGGGCGCGGCATCCACCCCGGCTCGAGCGGGACCGGCATCTCCTCCTCGGCGCCCACGGCGCCGGCCGCGTCGCGCGACGTCTCCGCGGCGAGCCGGATCGCCCGCGTGATGCGGGGGTACGTTCCGCAGCGGCAGATGTTGCCCTGCATGCCCTCGACGATCTGCGCTTCGCTCGGCGTCGGGTGCGCTCGCAGGAGCCCTTCCGCGCTCACGATCATGCCCGCCGTGCAGAATCCGCACTGGAAGGCCTCCTCGTCCGCGAACGCGCGGGCAACGGGCCGCAGCCGCCCGGCCGACAGCCCCTCGATCGTCTCGATCCGGTGCCCGGCCACCTCGCCGATCGGTGTCACGCAGGACCGCACGGGCCGGTCGTCGACCAGCATCGTGCACGCCCCGCATTCCCCTTCGCCGCACCCGAGCTTCGACCCGATGAGGCCGAGGTCGTCCCTCACGACCGAAAGGAGGCTTCGCGCCGGGTCGACCGGCAGGAGGTGATCGTCTCCGTTGACAGACAGGCTGATCGGCTCAGGCATCGGCGTCCTCCGGATACACGATCGAGTGGGTGCGGGCCGTCGCGACACGGACGGCGCGGCCCGAGCGGTGCGCGGATCGACTGGTGTAGGCGCGACGGCCTCGCCAGGCGGCCGCAGCGGAGGCGCCGAATGTTCCGTCTCCATCGCGCCCGCGTTGCATCGGCGCGCGCGGTCGCGTCGGGGCGGGCAAGCGGCGGGAAAGGCAGGTGCGCCGGCGTGCGGGACGTGGCCGGCACGCGTCCCGGCGAACGGGCGACGCACGCCGTGCGCACCGCGAGCGACGGTCAGGCAGCGAAATCGGACGCCGCCGGATGCTCCTCGTCCCAGTCCCTCGTCGTGTCCTTGGTCGGCGGCGCGGCGAGCCGCGCCTCGAACAGCGCCCCGCCCTCGGGTCGGTTGGATGCCGAGATGGTGCCCGCGTGCCGTTCGACGATCCAGCGCGCGATCGACAGCCCGAGGCCGGTGCCCCCCGCGGGCGCATCGTCGGCCCGCCAGAACCGCTCGAACACGCGGCCGAGGTCCTCCTCGCGGATCCCGGGTCCCTCGTCCGACACGTCGAGCGTGACCGCCTCCGTTTCGCGCCGGACGCGCACGACGACGGTCCCGCCGTGCGGCGAATGGGCGATCGCGTTGTCCACGAGGATCGTCACGAGTTGCCTCAGGCGGAGCGGATCGCCGACGAGCTCGGCCGGCCGGGGGTCGACGACCACGGTCACGCCCCGTTCCGCGCCGACCGGCGTGAGGAGGCCGGCGGCCTCCGCGGCGACGTCCGCCAGGTCGACCGGGACACGCTGGATCTCGACGCCGCCGCTGTCGGCGCGCGCGAGCACCAGCAGGTCCTCGACGAGCGCCGTCAGGTGCGAGACCTCGCTGTCGATGTCGTCGAGCGCCTCGCCGACGTCCTGCACCGGGCGGGTCCGGTTCCGACGCAGATCCGCGACGCTCGCCCGGATCACGGTGAGCGGCGTCCTCAGCTCGTGGCTTGCGTTGGCCGTGAACTCGCGCTGGCGGCGGAGCGCCTCCTGCCGACGGCGGATCGAGAGCCGGATCGGTACCAGCGCGTACCCGGCGTAGAGGTACCCGGCCGCGAGCGCGAGCAGAAGGGCAGCCAGGCCGCCGAACCCGAGCACCTCCGCGAGCGTGCCGAGCAGCCGTTCCTCGGCCGTCCGGTCGCCGATGACCTGCACGACATACGTGCCATCGGGCCCGGGGACGGCGAGCGAGTAGATGCGGACCGGAATGCCGGACACGGTCGCGTCGCGGACGTCCGACCCGGACCGCAGTGCCGCCGCCACGCCGCCCGAGTCGGGCAGCCCCTGCGGCAGCTCGAGCCCGGCCGCGCCCTGCACCGAGCCGCCTGGCCCGACGACGAACGCGATCGTCCCTCCGGCGGCGCCGCCGAACGCGATCCCGACCTGCGGCCGCCCCGGGAATCCGCTCCGCTGGACGAGCGCGGCGATGTCCTGCGCTCGGTGCTCGAGCGGGGTGGTCAGGTTTGCGTCGAGCATGTTCGCGACGGCCGCGTAGACGGAGACGCCGAGCGCGATGA
>JAKAAV010000032.1 GCA_021802185.1 Chloroflexota bacterium
CGGCGCGCAGGGACCGGCGATGCGGCACCTCGGGCGGTCGGGGCTGGCGCGGGCGATCGACCGGGCCGTGGGTGGTGGAGCGTGGTACCTGGGAATCTGCCTGGGACTTCAGCTGCTGTTCGAGCGATCGGACGAGGACGGGTCGCGGGGTCTCGGCTGGCTCGCCGGCGAGTCGCGATTGCTGCCGTCGGCGCCGGTGCTCCCCCACGTCGGCTGGAACGCGGTCGAACCCGTCGCGCCTCACCGGCTGCTCGACGGCCTGCCGGCTGGCGCCCCGATGTACTTCGTGCACTCGTACGCGCCGGTTCCCACTGACCGTGCGGCCGTCCTCGCGGAGACGGAGCACGGCGGCCGCTTCGCGAGCGCCGTCGGCGCCGGGAGGCTGCTGGGCGTGCAGTTCCACCCCGAGAAGTCCGGTCGGGACGGCCTGCGGGTGCTGTCGAATGTGCTCGCGATGGTCGGCGAAGCCGCGGCCGTCGGGTCCCCGGAAGCCTGACGGGCCGCGCCGATGCTGTTGAAGCGCGTCATCCCCTGCCTCGATGTCGATGGCGGACGCGTGGTCAAGGGCACGAGGTTCGTCGGGCTGATCGACGAGGGCGACCCGGCCGAGCTCGCCGAGCGCTACGCGGACGCCGGAGCCGACGAGATCGTCTTCCTCGACATCAGCGCCGCTCCCCAGGGTCGAGGCACGCTGCTCGAGGCGGTCGAGCGAACGGCGCGGCGCGCGTTCGTGCCGCTGACGGTCGGGGGCGGTGTCAGGTCGGTCGGCGACATGCGCGCGGTCCTCCGCGCGGGCGCGGACCGCGTGGCGGTCAACAGCGCGGCTGTCGCGGATCCGTCGCTCGTCGACCGGACCGCGAGACGGTTCGGCAGCCAGTGCGTGGTCGTGTCGATCGACGCCCGACGCACCTCTCCACCGCACGCCGCGCCCGGGAACGGGCCGGGCGAGGGCCTGGCCGATGCGATGCCGACGGGCCGGGCGACCGTCCCGAGGGTTCCCCGGTGGGAGGTCTTCGTGCGCGGCGGGCGCGACGGCACGGGCCGGGACGTCGTGGACTGGGCCGTCGAGGCCGCCGAACGTGGCGCCGGCGAGATCCTGCTGACCTCGATCGACCACGACGGCACCCGCGCGGGATACGACCTCGACCTGCTCCGCGCGGTGACGTCCGCGGTGCCGGTGCCCGTGGTGGCATCCGGTGGGGCCGGCAGGCCGTCCGACTTCGTCGCGGCGATCGTGGAGGGCGGCGCCGCTGCCGTGCTCGCCGCGTCCGTCTTCCACCGCGACATCCACGGGATCGCGGCCGTGAAGCGTGCGATGGCCGCGGCGGGCGTGCCGGTGCGGCTGGTCGAGCCGGCGACCGCGGAGACGGACGCGTGACCACCAGCCGCTCCGCGGGCATGCCCGAACGGGACCGCGTCGCCGGCCCCGGCCCGGACATTCCGGACCGCGGCGGCATCTTTCCGGCGATCACGGAACCCGGCGCCGTCGCGGGTCCGGCGCCGGAAGACGTCGCGTGGGGCGCCGACGGTCTCGTGCCCGCGATCGTCCAGGACGCGTCCGACGGCACGGTCCTGATGCTCGCGTGGATGGATCGGGAAGCGCTCGCGGCGACGACCGCGACCGGTCTCGCGCACTTCCATTCGCGCCGCCGGGCCCGGTTGTGGATGAAGGGCGAGACGAGCGGGAACGTCCTGCGGGTCCGGAAGCTGGCGCTCGATTGCGACCGCGACGCGATCCTCGTGTCCGCCGATCCGGCGGGCCCCGCATGCCACACCGGGACCCGGTCCTGCTTCGACACCGGGGGGTCGGGTGGGCCGCCCGGCGGCACCGACCCCGCCGATCCCGCTGCGTCAAGCCGACCCCAGGGGTTCGGGTGGCTCGAGGAGCTCTGGACGACGATCGAGCGGCGGCGCGCCGGCGGCGATCCAGACCGATCGTACACGGCACGGCTGCTCGCGGGAGGCGTCGACGCCTGCGGGCGCAAGGTGACCGAGGAGGCGACCGAGGTCCTGCTGGCGGCCCGCGACGACGCGGAGGCCGAACGTGCCGGCGCGGTCGACGAAGCCGCTCGCCTCCGCCTCCGCGCGGCGCTTGCCGGGGAGATCGCGGATCTGCTGTATCACGTGCTCGTGCTGGCAGCCGAGCGGGACCTCCCTCCCGCCGAGATCATCGACGTCCTGCGCGCGCGTCATCGCCCCTGACCCGCGATGGCCGTCGGGCCGCCGGGCGCCCGCCGATCGTCAGGCCCGCAGCTCCCCCACTGCCAGGTGCCTGCGGCCGTGGCGGACGACGTGGTAGCGCCCCTCGATCGCCGGCCCCAGCGGCGCCTCCGCGTCCGTCACGCGCTCGCCGTCGATCGTCAGACCGCCCTGGGCGATCGTCCGGCGGACGTCACCCCGCGACGAGAACAGCCCGCTGGCCACGGCAAGCTCGAACGCGGACGTCACGTCCGGTCCGACGTCGAAGCCCCCGGCGTCGTCGTGGAGCACGCGCAGGACCGCGGGATCCGTGAGCGGCGCTCCGGAGAAGGCCGCCTCGCTCACCCGGCGCTGCAGCTCCGCCTCGGGCACTCCGTGGACGCGCGCCGTGATGTCGAACGCGAGGGCGCGCTGTCCCGGCCGGCGCCCCGGGCTGGCCTGCTGCTCCTCCTCGAGTGCCTCGATCTCGGTCCGCGACAGCATCGTCAGGCGCCGAAGGTAGACCGGGACGTCCCGGTCGTCGGCGTTCAGCCAGTACTGGTAGAAGTCGTACGGGGACGTGCGGCCTGCCGAGAGGAAGATGGTCCCCTCCGCCGTCTTGCCGAACTTGCGGCCGCTCGGCGAGACGAGGAGCGGGAACGAGAGCCCGAACGCGCGCGGCGATCCGTCCGGCGCCTGCCCACGGGTCCGCCGGATCAGCTCGAGCCCGGCAGTGATGTTGCCGAACTGGTCCGCGCCACCGATCTGCATCTCGACGCCGTGGTCCTCGTACAACCGCAGGAAGTCGGTCGCCTGCAGCGTCATGTAGCTGAACTCGGTGAACGAGATCCCGCTCCCCATCCGCAGCTGGACGGATTCCTTGTCGAGCATGTACGAGAGCGTGAAGTGCTTGCCGACGTCGCGCAGGTACTCGATCAGCCCGTACCGCGCCAGCCACTCCCGGTTGTCGACGACGATCGGCGGACGGCCGCCGTCCGGGCCCGCGAAGAACCGCTCGACCTGCCCCCGGATCGCCGCGACGTTCCGCTCGAGCGTGTCCGGGTCGAGCAGGTTCCGCTCCGCGCTCCGGCCGGACGGATCGCCGATCATGCCCGTCCCGCCGCCGATGACCACGACGGGCGTGCCGCCCGCGCGCTGGAAATGGAGCAGCCAGAAGAGCCCGATCAGGTGGCCGGGATGGAGCGAATCGGCCGTCGGGTCGATCCCCAGGTACGCCGAGATCGGCTCCTTCTCGAGCCGGGACTCGAGCCCCTCGGTCATCTCCTGGAGCATGCCCCGCCAGCGGATCTCGGCGAGGAAGTCGGTCATCACGGGCACGGCGATAGCCACCTGCAAGGGTTTGGGCCGGTCATGGGTACGCCGGCGCCTATGCTAGAGTGCCGCCGAGATGCATACCAGCGCCACGCGTCGCCAGGCTCGGCGGCTGAACGGCGGCAGACGTGGACGTCGCGGCAGCGGCGCGGCCAGCGTCGCAGTCGCGCTCCCCCTTCTCCTCTTCGGATCCCTCCTGCTAGCCGGGCTCGTCGGGTTCCTCGGGGCGGTGGCCGCGTACGGCTACTTCAGCCAGGGCCTCGCGGACCCGCACACGCTCGACAACATCCAGTTCGCGCAGGAATCCGTCGTCTACGATCGGAACGGCGTCCAGCTTGCCACATTCGGCACGACCCAGCGGCAGGTCGTCCAGTTCTCGCAGATCCCGCCGGTCGTCGTCGATGCGACGACCACGATCGAGGACGGCACGTTCTGGACCAACACCGGGTTCGATCCGATCGGCATCCTCCGCGCGGTCAAGGACACGCTCTCCGGCGACACGCAGGGCGCCTCGACGATCACCCAGCAGCTCGTCCGCGCGCGCCTGCTCGATCCAGCCCTCGTCGCCGACCCGAACAAGAAGGTCGAGCGGAAGATCAAGGAGATCATCCAGTCGATCCGGCTGACCCAGGCCTTCCCCGGACAGGCGGGGAAGGAGCAGATCATGCAGGACTACCTCAACCAGAACTTCTACGGGAACAACAGCTACGGGGTCGCTGCCGCCGCCCGGAGCTATTTCGGCATCACCGACCTGAAGAAGCTGACGCTGGCGCAGGCCGTGATCCTCGCGGCGATCCCGCAGTCGCCCACGACATACGACCTCGTGCGGAACGCGGTGGTGCAGCCGGACGGCTCGCTCGTCGTCCCGGCCGACACGCTCATCGTGCAGCGTCGGAACTACTGGCTGAAGGTCATGGAGAACGCCCTGCCGCTCCCGCTCACGGGGACCCAGTACACGCCGGCCGACTTCGAGGCCGCGATCAACGAGCCGGTCGTGCTCGCGTCGCAGCGGACGCCGTCGTGGAAGGCGCCGCAGTTCGTGTGGCAGGTCCGCCAGGAGCTGTCGGACAAGCTCTGCGGGGTGGGCGTTGCGACGTGTCCGGTCCTCGAGCAGGGCGGCCTCAAGATCTACACGACGCTCGACTACAAGGTCCAGAAGATCGCCGAGAAGTGGGTGCAGGCGGCGGCGATCGTCCCGCAGTCGAAGGACCCGGCGGCGACCGCGAAGAAGCTCGGGCTGACGTACCAGCCGTGGATGCAGAACCTGGTCGGCCGGAACGTCCACAACGGCGCGCTCGCGGCGGTGGACTACCAGACCGGCGAGGTGATCGCCTACGTCGGGAGCGGCAACTACTACGCGACGAACGCGAGCCCGCAGTTCCAGCCCCAGTTCGACGTGCTCGGCGACGGGTGGCGCCAGGTCGGCTCCTCGTTCAAGCCGTTCAACTACGTGACCGGCATCAACGACGGCACGATGACGGCCGCGACGATGTTCATGGACGTCGTCACGGACTTCGGGGGCGGCTACGAGCCGACCGACGCCGACCTGCTCGAGCGCGGACCCGTCCGCATGCGCCAGGCCCTGCAGTTCTCACTGAACATCCCCGCGGTGAAGGCGCTCGCGATGAACGGCGTCGACCACGTCTTCAGCAACGCCGAGAAGTTCGGGCTCGTGTTCCAGTCGAACACCCCGACGGCGGGCCTGTCGCTCACCCTCGGCACCGAGGTCATCCACCCGATCGACCTCGCGACCGGGTACGGGACGCTCGCGAACGGTGGCCGCTACCTCGGCCGGACGTCGATCCTTCGGGTCATCGGTCCGAACGGGCAGAACGTCATCTCGCCGTACATTCCGCCGGCCGGCCAGCAGGTCGTCTCGCCGCAGTCCGCCTACATCGTCACGGACATCCTGAAGGGCAACACGAACCCCGCGATCAACCCGTACTGGGGCGTGTTCAAGATCACGGACGCGTCCGGCAGGCTCCGGCCGGCGACGCTCAAGACCGGCACGAACAACGACACGAACGACCTGATCGCAGCCGGCTACACGGCGCCTCCAGATGCGACGGGCCGAGCCGACGGGGAGTACGCGCTCGCGGTCGTCGCGTGGAACGGCAACAGCGACAACAGCCCGGTCAGCAGCGTGCAGCACCCGCTCGCGTCCCTCGACGTGCCGACGTACGTCTGGCAGGGCTTCCTCGACGACGTCACCCGCACGTGGCCCATCCAGGACTTCATCAAGCCCAGCGGCATCACGTCGATGTCGGTCGACGCGTACAGCGGCCTCCGGCCGGGGCCGTTCACGACCCGGACCGTGACCGAGCTGTTCGTCGACGGCACGCAGCCGACGCAGGTCGACAACCTGCGCCAGCCGCTGCAGGTCGTCCCGAACCAGCCCGCGACGCCCGGGCAGGGTCCGGCTCCATCGGCCAGCCCCGCGCCCAGAGCGGCGTCGGGGTACGTGCTCTGGCGACCCGAATGCGGGACGAACCCGCAGCCGCAGACGCTCGGGTTCCTCGACTTCTCGAACGTCGAGACGGACCACCCGACCTGGCATGCCGCCGACGTCGCCTGGGCCGCGAGAGCGGCCCACGGCGCCGGCGTGGCGGGGGGCCCGCAGCACACGCGGACGACGTACTTCTACAACCTCGTCTACCAGCCGTTCGGGCAGACCTGGGGTGCGCCGTTCCCGCCGGGCGCGACGTGCACGGCCGCGCCAGCCTCGCCGACGCCGGGTGCGTCGCTGCCGCCGGGGGCGAGCGGGCCTCCGGCCTCGGCCGTGCCATCGCCGACCCCGACCGCGACGCCCACGACAAGGGTGCCAAGCGTGGTCGGGCAGCGCGTGCAGACGGCGGAGCGTGTGCTCCAGGCCGCCGGCCTCACGCCGGTCGTCTCCGGGACCGGCAAGACGGTGATCGCGCAGCAGCCTCCGCCCGGCACGACGGTACCGGTCGGCACGCAGGTCATCCTCCAGACGTAGCCTCGAGGCCCACTCGCGGCGCCGTTTGCGGCGCCGTTTGGGGACAGGCGCGGCCGAGCCGTCGTCAGACGGTGACGATCGTCGCCCCGTCCCCGCCCTCACCGCGCTCGCCGGGCCGCCACGACTCGACGAGCGGATGGCCGGACAGCGTCGCGCGGACCGCATCGCGCAGCGCTCCGGACCCGTGGCCGTGGACCACCGTCACCTGGCGTGCCCCCGCCACGGCCGCGTCGTCGAGGTACCGGTCCAGCATCTCGAGCGCCTCGTCCACGCGTGCGCCACGCAGGTCGAGCGTGCCGGGCACGCCCCGCGGGGCGTTCACCGCTCCGACCGGGCCCGACACGCGCGGGACGCCTGACGCCGCCGCCGTGCCCGGTGCTGCGCCGCCGCGCGCCCCGGTGCCACTCCGGCCCCCGGCGCGCGCTCGGCTCCGTCCGCCGTCCCCCGAGGCCGTCACGCGAACCGCCGGCTCGACGCCGAACGCACCCCGGCGCCCCGTCCGCGGCCGCGTCGGGGATTGCGTGCCGGCGTTCGCCGTCCCGGTGTCTCCGACGGCGGTTCCGGGCGGGACGAGATCCGCCAGGTCCGCCTCGACGCGCAGGGCTCCGGCCTCGAGCGTCGCCCTCCCCCGCGACTCGTCAAGCGCCGAGATGCGCCCCGTCCAGCCGCCGCGCGCGTGCTGTGCCTCCATCCCGACCTGCCACCGGATCGGAAGCGGCGGGGCCCCGGCCGGGCGCTCGACAGACGGGATCCGCGTCAGCCGGTCGGCCAGCGACGCCTCCATCGCGTCGAGGCGCTGCTGCGTGAGCGTCTCGCGCTCGAGCGACCGCCGGATCGCCCGGAGGTCGGACTGCAGCTCCTCGACGAGGCGCTCCGCCTCGGCGCGAACCTGTGCCGCTCGATCGGCCTCCTCGCGGCGCACGCGGGCGCGCTCCTGTTCCGTGGCGCGTTGCGCGTCGCGCGCCCGTGCCTCCGCCACGCGGGCGCGCTCCAGCGCGTCCGCCGTCTCCGCGCGCTGCCGCCTGATCGACGCGAGCGTCTCTTCGAACTCGACCTGCGCGCGACTGAGGCGTGACCGTGCGTCCGCGACGAGCTCCGACCGCAGGCCGAGCCGCTCCGCGATCGCGAACGCCTGGCTCGTGCCGGGGAGGCCGATGGTGACGTGGTACGTCGGGCTCAGCGTCTCGAGGTCGAAGTCGACCGAGGCGTTCATCGCCTCGGCCGTGTTGTGGGCGTACGTCTTGAGCTCGGCGTAGTGCGTCGTGGCTGCCACGAGCGCCCCGGAGCGGATGAAGTGGTCGAGCAGCGCCTGCGCGAGCGCGGATCCCTCGGTCGGGTCCGTGCCGGCGCCGAGCTCGTCGAGCAGGACGAGCATGTCCGGCCCCGCGGCATCGACGATCCGGACGATCGTCCGGAGGTGGCCGCTGAACGTCGAGAGCGACTGGGCGACGGATTGCTCGTCGCCGATGTCGGCGAAGACGTCGCGGAAGACCGGCAGCCGGCTGCCCGCCTGCGCGGGCACGTGCAGCCCGGCCTGGTGCATGAGCGCGAGCAGCCCGAGCGTCCGCAGCGTGACGGTCTTGCCGCCCGTGTTCGGGCCGGTGACGACGAGTGCGGTGAACTCGCCACCGAGGCGCACGTCGATGGGCACGACGCGGCCGCTCAGGCCAGGGTGCCGGGCCCCGAGGAGCTCGACGACCGGTTCGCGCGACGTCTCCGCGCGGACGCCGTCCATCGTCGCGGCGAGCCGGGCCTTGGCGGCCCAGAAGTCGAAGCGGGCCAGCGCGTCGAGCGTGGAACGGAGCGCGCCGGCCTGCTGGCCGACGAGCCCGGACAGGTGGTCGAGGATCCTGTCGATCTCCGCCTGCTCCGCCAGCTGCGCCTCGCGCCAGGCGTTGCCGAGCTCGACGGCGATCATGGGTTCGACGAAGACGGTCTGCCCGCTGCCCGACTGGTCGTGGATGATCCCGCGGACCCGCCCGCGCGCATCCGCCCGGACCGGCACGACGTACCGGCCGTTGCGGAGCGTCACGATCGGCTCCTGGAGCGCCCCCGACAGCTCTCCGCCGTGCACCAGCTCGTCGAGCCGCGAACGCAGCCGGTCGAATGCGATGCGCACCGCCCGCCGGAGGCCCCCGAGCGCGGGAGATGCGGCGTCGAGGATCTCGCCCGACGGGTCGATGCTCCGCTCGAGGGTCATGCGGAGCGAGGGAAGGGGCTGGAGCGCGCGTCCCAGCTCCCGCAGCAGCGGCCGTCGCTCCTCCGACAGCGCGTCCGCGAGCCGGCCCGCGGCCTCGAGCGTGTCCTGGATCTCGAGCAGCTGCCCGGTGTCGAGGCGCCCGGCCCGCGCCGCACGCTCGACCGCGTCGTGGATGTCGTGCGAGCCGCCGATCCCTGCGCCAGGGTGCTCCGACGCGAACGCGCGTGCCTCGTCGGTCTCCTGCAGCATCCGCGCGACGACGACCGGGTCGTCTGACGGCAGCAGCGCCTCCGCGAGCCGGCGCGACGGCGGGAAGTTGGTCTGGTCGGCGAGACGCACGCGGATCGACGGGAACTCGAGAACGACGAGCGACTTGGGATCCATCACCGCCGATGATGCCGGTCGGGCCTCGAGTCTGCAGGCCGCCTGGGCGCGGGCAGGCCGAACGGCCTCGCCGGCGGGCACGCGCCGCGAACGCGGCGCGCCCGTCCGCGGGCCATCGCCACGCTCACACGCGACGCGAACGCCGCTCTGTCACGCGGAGCTCGAACGCCGCGCGCTCACGCGCGACGCGGGAACGTCCGCGACAGGGCCGCGCTCGCGGCGAGCCCGAACCGGTACGGCCTGCCGGCCCACTCGCCCGCGTATCCGACGTTCACGCGTGGCCCGATGAGCACGTCGTCGTCCGAAGCGCGGTCCGGCCGCAGTGGCAAACCCGCGGGCGGAGCGATCCACAGCGCTCGCCCCGCCGTCAGGTCCCGCCCTGTGTCGTCGCCCGTGATGCCGAGCGCCTGGCAGACTCGCCCGGGACCTGATCCCAGCCGTTCGACCGCGTCGTCCGGCCGGCCGCGCCTGCGGCGCAGCGCCTCGACGCCCATCAGGGGCAGGACCGCGCGAACGAGCACGGCGCCGGCCTCCTCCGCGGCCTCGTGCGCCACGACGTTGAACGCCCAGTGAACGCCGTACAGCCGGTACACGTACGCGTGCCCGGCCGGCCCGAACATCGGACGCGTCCGTGCCGTCCGCCCCGCGCGAGCGTGCGACGCGAGGTCCCCGGGCCCGAGATACGCCTCCGTCTCGACGATCGTCGCCGCCAGGAGGCCCTCCTCCGGCGACTCCCGGCACAGGAGCGTGCCGAGGAGCGCGCGCGCCACCACGATCGGCGAGCGCGCGAAGAAGGCGCGCGGCAGCGGCTCGGTGACCTGCACTGGGCCGGTCAGGGATGCAGCGTGCGGACCGCCTCGGGAAGGAGCGGGCCGAGGAGCGCGAGCAGGCCGGGGATCAGGCCGGTGCGGGCGGCGTGGACGATCGCGGAACCGTCGAGCCCGTCGTACAGGCTGCGCATCCAGCCCACGTCGCCGGCCGGCGCCTGCAGCCCGGCTCCGTGGTAGTAGTTGTCGCCCGCGATGACGATCGCCGCCACGATGAGTCCCGCGACGAGCACGCCGAGGATGCCACCCGCGATCTCGTCGACAACCGCGTACCGGGCCGCGACCAGGACGCGCTTGTAGTACGCCTGCACCGCGATCGTCATCACGCCGAGCAGCACGAGGAAGCTCGCGATGAAGGCGACCATCGCGGAGAAGTCGACCGGCAGCCACGTCCAGTTCGACGCGAGCCACGCGCCGACGGGCGATCGCAGGTATGCGGCCACGATGAACGCGACGAGGAACACGCCCACGCCGAGCAGCTGTCGGAGCACGCCCTGCGTGTACCCGAGGAAGAACGCGAGCGCGAAGAACGCGACGAGGATGCCATCGGCGATCTTGAGGCTGCCGATGAACCCGGCCAGATCCACGAGCCCTCCTGCGCTGCCCCCGCGGCGGCCCCCTCCGCCGGCGCTAGGGTAGCAGCGGCACATCGGCGCCGCCACTCATTTCCCGGCCGCGGCCGGCATGGACCGGTGCGCGGAGTCAACCGGTGAGCTGTCGGGCCGAGTCGTCAGGACCGGATCCGCGGCCCCCAGGCGCGTCGCGAGCGCGTCCACGACGCGCCCGATCGTCGCGTCGATCTCGTCGTCCGTGAGCGTTCGCTCCGCCGCCTGCAGCGTGAGCCGGAACGCGAGGCTTCGCTCGCCGGGCGCGAGGGGATGGCCCGCGTACAGGTCGAACAACCTGAGGCCGCGCAGCAGCGGCGCAGCGGACTCGCCGATCACGCGCTCGACGTCCCCCGCCGCAGTTCTCTCCCCGACGACGATGGCGAGGTCGCGCTCGACCGCGGGCACGCGCGGGAACGGGACGTACCGTCGGACGCCCGGGATCGCCGCCTCGAGCGTCTCGAGGTCGAGCAGCGCGACGGCGACATTCGCCGACCGCGTCTGGACGGCCTCGAGG
>JAKAAV010000033.1:0-9730 GCA_021802185.1 Chloroflexota bacterium
CGCTGGATCACGGCTGGCGCGCCAGCGATGCGCTCGCGATGCGGGCCTGAGCGAGGCTGGCGGGACGATGAGAGACGCCGGGACGGGGGCGCGGGAGGACGAGGCGAGGCCGCCGGGCGGAACGCGCTCCGCGCCGGGAGCGTCGCGGCGATGGGTCGCGGACGCCCTCGACCTGCTGCCACCCGCTCTCGACGTCGTGGCCGAGGCCTCGTGGCTCGCGATCGCCTACCTCGTGCTGCAGGTCCTCGGGGCGCACGGCCCGATCCTGCTGGGCCCCATCCAGTTCGCCCTGCTCGCGGCGGTCGGCCTCGCACTCGCCCGGGGGGCGCTTCCCTGGACGGGTCGCGGGCCGCTCGCGGCGGCGGCCGTGGCCGCCGGGATCGGCGGCTGGCTGTTCTCGCCGGCCGCCCGCGACGCGGTGATCTCCGGCGGCATCGACAGGGCGCTCGCGTTCCACGCCGGTGGGTGGCTCGCCGGCGTCGCGGTCGTCCGCGGAGCCGCGCACGCCGACGTGGCCGAGGACGATCTCGTGCTCGGGCGCCTCCTCGCGTGGGGCCTGCCCGCGCTCGCCGTCCCGTGGCTGCTCGCCCAGGTCGTCGGGCCGGCGACACGTGCCCCGTTCGTCGAACCGGCGTTCGTCGCGACGCTGACGTTCGTCGTGTCCGTGCTGCTCGCGATCGCGGTCGCGCGACTGGAGGTGCTGGGGACGCGATCCGGTCTCAACTGGCGGAGCAATCCCGCGTGGCTGCTCGTCCTTGCGCTGATCGTCGCGGGCACGGTGCTCGTCGGGTTGCCGCTCGCGCTCGTGCTCGGGGTCCCGCTCGACGCCGCCATCCGCGGCGCGCTCGGGCCCGTCTGGCTGCTGGCTTTCGCCGCGGTCACCCTGATCGCGATCCCTGCCGGCCTGCTCGCCGCGGCACTCGTCGTGCTGCTCCGGGCACTGCTCGGCCCATCCCACCCGCTGCCGGCCGCCGCGACGTCGGCGATCCACGGCTTCCAGCCGGAGTCGTCCAGCGGGCTGCCCGGACCCGTGTACGCGATCGTCGTGATCGCTGTCGTCGTCGGGGTGCTCGCCGCGCTCGCGTGGCAGCTGCTCCCGACGTTCTCCGGGCGCCGCGACCCGACCCTCGACGAGGAACGCGAGATCGTCCTGCCCGGCGCGGCCGTCCGGCCGGGCGTGTCGATCCCGCGCCGGCGGCCGCGGCCGCCGGCGCCACCGCCGCACGACGCCGCGACGGCGTACGTCGCCGCGATCGAGGACCTCGGGCCAGTCGCCGAGCTCGCCCGAGGGCCGGACGAGACCCCGTCCGCGCACGCCCGCCGGCTGCGCGCGGCGGGGCGGTCGCTCGTGTCCCTGGAGTTGCTCGCCGCCGACTACGTGCTCGCGCGCTACGCAGGTCGCGAACTGTCGGCGGCCGAGGACCGCCGCGGACTCGCGCGGTGGCGCCGGCTGCGCACGTTCGCGAAGGAGCATGCGGCGGGACGGCCGGCGAGCGACGCCCATCGGGATGGCGCGGAGGCCGCGCAATGACCGACTCCGCGCGACACGGGCACGTCTGACCCCTCCTCAGCGTCCCCGGCGCGGATTCCCCCGCTTCCGGGTCGCCCCCCGGCCCGGGGTCCAGACTCGTCGAGCCGCCTCCTGGTCCCGGCCGGGATCCTTCGTCTCGCCGCCTCCGCCGCCGACCGGCGGGGCGAGCGGGCCGCGCCGCCAGCCGACCGATGCCCCGGGCGCCGGCGAGCCCGACGCCTCCGCCAGGCGCTGCTCGAACCAGCCGACCGGCCGCACCCGGGCGCCCGCATGCCGCAGGTCGGTCGCGAGCGCCGCATCGTTGGTGACCACGAGCGTGGCCGCCCGGCGTTCGGGCGGGCGCTGCTCGACGAGGTCGACGAGGACCGCGTCCGCACTCCGCCGACCGGAGTGCCGGATCACGAGGCCCCGGCGCACCCGGGTCCACGAAGGCGCGCCCGGGTCAGGCGTGCCGTCGAGCACGACGACCGTGTCGACGAGCACCGGGACGGCAGCCGCGAGCCTCGGGAGCAGGCCGCGAAGGGCCGCCGGTCCCGCGTCGCCGGCGACCGCGTGGAGCAGGTTGTTCCCGTCGACGAGCAGTGCCTCGACGTCCCCCCACGCGTCGTGGCGCTCGCTCACGACCGCGCCCGCCCTACCATGGCGAGATGCTGTTCCTGGTCGACCTTGACGGCGTCGTGTATCGCGGGCACGACCCGGTGCCCGGCGTGGCGGAGGTGCTCGCCGAGCGGGTCGCGGCCGGCGACCACGTCCTGTACTGCACGAACAACTCCAGCCGGTACCGGACCGAATATGTCCACGTCCTTGGGGCGCTCGGCGCCCCGGTCCAGCCCGATTGGGTCTTCACGTCGGCGCGTGCGACGGCGCTCGAGCTCGCGCGGTCCGATCCGCCGGTGCGCGTCGCGCTCGTGCTCGGTTCGAGCGGGCTCGCCCACGAGCTCGCGGACGTCGGGATCCGGGCAGTCGACGCGACCGGCAGGGGACTGGCGGCCGACCCCGACGCGGTCGTCGTCGGCATCGACCGGCACCTCACGTACGCCCGGCTCGCGGTCGCGGCCCAGGCCGTCCGCGAAGGTGCCCGGTTCGTCGCGACGAACCGCGACCCGGTGTTCCCCGCGGCCGAGGGACTCATGCCCGGTGCGGGATCGATCGTGGCCGCCCTCGAGACCGCCGCGCGTCGCGCGCCCGACCTCGTCGTCGGGAAGCCGGGTCCGATCCTCTTCGAGACCGCCGCCCGCTCGGTCGGCATGGACCCGAGGGACGCGATCGTCATCGGCGATGGCGCGCTCACCGACATCGCCGCCGCCGCCCGAGCCGGAGCGCGCTCGGTGCTGATGCTCACCGGGGTGACGAGCCGCGCGGAGGCCGACGCGCTGCCCGCCGACCGGCGACCGACGCTCGTCGCGGCCGACGCCGCCGAGCTCCGCGTGGCGCTCACCCGGCTCCAGGGAGACGAAGCGGCGGCCTGACAATCCGGTGGTGTGTGGCAGTGCGAGCGGGCGGCCGTGGATCAGGCCGCGCATCAGCCCGATGCCCGTCACGACTGCACGAGCGGCTCGCCGGCCGCCCACGTGTCGAAGCCCGACAGGAGCGCGTCGCGGAGCGGCTCGTCGTCCTGGAGGAACGCGACCTCGAGCGCGTGCCGGTCGATCGCCCACAGCTCGGGGAGCGTCAGCCCGAGGGCGTCGACCGCGTTGCGGTACTCGTCGACGAGCGTGACGCCGGTGACCGTCCGATCATCCGTCGAGAGCGTGACGGGCACGCCGGCGCGGACGAGCCGGGGCAGCGGATGGTCGGCGAGGCGCGGCACGATCGCCGCCTGCAGGTTGCTCGTCGGGCACAGGTCGAGCGTCACGTCCCCGTGGCGGAGCTCGGCGACGAGGTCCGGATCATCGGTCGCCGGCGCGCCGTGGGCGATCCGCGCGGGTTCGAGCGCGAGCGCGCGGCGGACCTGCGCCGCCCCGCCCCACTCGCCCGCGTGGACCGTGATGCCGAGCCCGCCCGAGCGCGCCGTCTCGATCGCTGCGCGGTGCACGAGGGGATCGGCGAAGGCGGCCTCGAGCCCGGCCAGGTCGAAGCCGGTCAGGTGCTCCCCGGAGAACCGCAGCGCGGCCTCCGCGACGCGTACGTTCGTGGCGGGATCGTGCGATCGCATCGCGACGGCGATCAGCCGCACGGTGATCGGGGGGCCGGGAGCCGGGCCGGCGAGCGCGGCCGCCTCGCGCCGCAAGACTCCCCCGCGCGACGGGACCGCCTCGCCCGCCGTGCCAGCATCCCCCGGCGCGCCACCCGCCGCGTCGTCCACCGACCGGACGCCGTCCCGGACGCCCGCGACGACGGCCGCGATACCGTCGTCGAGCGAGAGCCCGCGCTCGAGGTGCAGCCCCGGCGCCCACCGGATCTCGACGTATCGCGTCCCATCCGACGCCACGTCCTCGACCAGCTCGGCCGTGACCCGTCGGAGCGCCTCCGCATCCTGGAGCAGCGCGATCGGCAGGTCGAAGGCACGCAGCAGCTCGGCCTGGTCCAGCGGCTGCGCCGGTCCCCCGAGCCGGGCCCGCATCCCCGCCAGGTCGAGCCCCTCGTCGAGCCCCCGCTCGCGCGCGAGCTCGAGGGCCGTGGCCGGCCGGAGCGAACCGTCCAGGTGCAGGTGCAGCTCGGCCTTCGGCATGCGGCGCAGCAGCGAGTCGAGCTCGCGGTGCGCGGCAAGCAGCCGGCGGTCGACCAGCGGGTGAAGGTCCATCGGCCGATGGTAGCGCCGGTGAAGCGCGAGGACGGTGGCGGGCGAGGACGGTGGCGGGCGAGGACGGTGGCGGGCGAGGACGGTGGCGGGCGAGGACGGTGGCGGGCGAGGACGGTGGCGGGCGAGGACGGTGGCGGGCGAGGACGGTGGCGGGACGCGTCCGGGGTGAGGGCGCGTCGCGATCGCTGGGGCGGCCGAGTCCGTCGGCGCCGCGCGAGAGCGGAGCACGCTCCGGCCCGTCCGCCGAGCGCGGACCGGCCGCGGGCGTCGGACCGTCGGTAGACTGCCAGGATGCAGCAGCCCGGCCGCCGCCGCCCGCGTCTCGTCCGGCTCGGCAGAACCGTCGCCTGGCTGTTCGCGGCGGCGTTGATCTCGCTCGCCGGCGCCGGTCTCGTCGTGAGCGCGGATCATCTGCCGGGAGACGCCACGCGGCCGGAGCGGACCTGGGCGCAGGACGTGGCGTTCCAGGCGAGGATCCGGGCGCTCGCCCCCGAGTACGCCTCGCTCTCGGCGCAGGTGGGCGCGCTCGGCGACACCGCCCGGAACGCGCTCGTCGACCTCGCCGCGCGGCGCACCGACCTGCTCGAGTCCGACCTCGCGAAGGGCGACGCCCTCGTGACGGAAACGGGCGCCCAGACCGCACGCCTCAGCGGCATGCTCGACGTCGTGGGATCGTCCGTGCCCGAGGACCAGCTCGGAGACCGCTCGCGCGCGATGCTCTCGGCCGCCCGTGCCGCGCTCGCGACGACCGAGCCCCTCGCCGGCGACTGGCGCACGCTCGCCGACGAGTCGCTTCCGGCGATCCAGCTGGTCGACGTCCTCGACCGGCACGACCAGCTCGTGTTCGCCGCGGTGCAGCAGGCCCACGCGTCGAACTTCGCCGGCGCGCTCAAGACTCTCGCCGAGGCAAAGGCGCAGCTCGACCAGGCACGCCAGACGCGCGATGCGCTGCAGGGCCGCGCGGACGTGTCGACGCTCACGACGTACATCGACCGGATGAGCTCGTATGACCAGGCGCTGACGGCGCTGTACGCGAACCTGCAGAAGACGGGTGGGCGCATGACCCCGGCCGGCGAGAAGCTGGTCGCGAAGGTGTCGGCTGCGCAGAAGCTGCTCCCTCCCGACACCCGCGCGATCGTCGTGATCATGGGTGACGTGGCGCAGGCCGGTCTCAACCAGGCCGCGATCGCGATCGAACAGGCCCGCGGTGACCTCGCGATCGCGGTGGCGGCGCTACACTTCGGTTCCTGACCAGCACGGTTCCCACGTCGACAACTGGCCACCCTGTCCGGCACCTCCGCCCCGTCGGTACCGCCTGCCCGAATCGAGGAGTGCGCTCGCATGCAGATTCGCGTCGTCCCGGACCAGCCGTGGTCCGTCGCAGCCGACGTCCTCGCCGTCCCGGTGTTCGCCGGGGACCTCGAGGGCGCAGACGGCGAGGTTCTCTCCGAGCTCGATCGCCGGCTCGACGGGGCGATCGGCGAGTACCGCCGCCTCGGCGAGGTCGACTCGCAGCTGTTCCGGCGCGTCATGCTGCGCGGCCGGGATCTCGGCGCGTCGTGGTTGCTCGCGGTCGGCGCGGGAGACGGCGCTGCGTTCGATCGGCGCACCGCGTACCGCTTCGCGGCCTCGATCGAGCGGCGGCTGGCCGGACTGCACGTCACGCGCATGGCGATCTGGCTGCCGGCCTCGATCGCGCGCTCCGGATCCGCGGCTGCGGCCGCGTCCGGTGCGCCGCCGATGTCGCTCGACGACCTCGTGATGCTCGTCGCGAGGGGCGTGGTCGAGGGCTCGTACGACCCGGCGACGATCTACCGGGGCGGGTACCAGGACGCGCCGCCGGCGCTGGACGAGCTCGTGATCGTGGCGTCCGGCCCCGACATGGCGGCGCTCGAGGCCGCGGCGGAGCGGGGGCGCGTGATCGGCGAGGGGGCGCGCATCGCGCGCGACCTCGCGAACCGGGCGTCGAACGACGTCAGCCCGGAGGTCCTGGCGGACGCGGCGACCGACCTGGCGAAGGCCAACGGCCTGTCGATCGACGTCATCGGGCCAGAGCGCGCGACCGAGATGGGCATGGGACTGTTCATGGCCGTCGGCCGGGGCAGCGACAATCCGCCGCGCCTGATCGTGCTGCGGAACGGGGCCGACGGGGCCCGCGACGCGCAGGGGCGTCTGCTCGCGCTGGTCGGCAAGGGCGTCACGTTCGACTCGGGCGGCATCTCGATCAAGCCGTCCGACCGGATGGAAGAGATGAAGATGGACAAGACGGGCGCCTGCACCGTCATCGCCGCGATCGTCACGGCGAAGCGGCTCGCGCCCGACCTGCCCCTGCTCGCCCTGGCCCCGGCGGTCGAGAACATGCCCGGGTCGCACTCGACGCGGCCCGGCGACATCGTGAAGGCCCTCAACGGCAAGGTGGTCGAGGTCCAGAACACCGATGCCGAAGGGCGGCTCATCCTCGGCGACGCGCTGACCTACGCCGAGCGGCTCGGCGCGACGCACCTCCTGGATGCGGCGACGCTCACGGGTGCGGTCGAGCGAGCGTTCGGCAAGCAGGTCACGGGAGCGTTCGGGACGCCGCAGCCGTGGTACGACGCCGTCGTCGCGGCAGGCGCGCGGCAGGGCGAGCGGTACTGGCAGATCCCGCTCGTCGACGACTACGTGCGCGACATGGAGAGCTGGTACGCCGATTTCCAGAACTCGGGGCCCGCGGACGGCTCGCTCGTGAAGAGCGGCCTGTTCCTGCGGGAGTTCGTCACGCGGCCGTGGGTCCACCTCGACATCGCCGGCACCGCCTACATGCGCCGGGCGACGCCGTGGGCTCCGCGCGGCGCCACGGGCACTTCTCACGCGACGATGGTCGAGCTCGCGCTGGAGGGCGCGAAGCCGGCGTAGGCCGGTCCAGCCGACGCGCCCGAACCCGGGACCTTCGGCGGGTTGCCGTCGCGGACCGGGACGGGCACCATCCGCGCGTGAACGCGATGCCCCTCTCGTCCGTGCTTCTCGCGGTCGTCGGCGCCGCCGGCGGTCTGGCGGCGGACCGCCTCGCCGCGCGCTGGCCGGAGCACGAGGACGGCCGGACTCGCGGGATCGACTGGCGAACGGCGCTCGTCGTGCTGCTCGCGACCGGCGCCTTCGCCGCCCTGCCGCTCCGGTTCGGATCGGCACGCGACCTCGCCGTCGAGGCCGTGTTCTTCGCCGCGCTCGTCGTGCTGCTCGCGACCGACCTCGACCAGCGGCTGCTGCCGGACGAGATCACGCTGCCGCTGGTGCCGGCGGCCCTGATCGTGCTCCTGGTCGGGTGGAACCCCGTGCTCGCCGGGAAGGACCTCGGACTCGCGAGCGGGCTCGCGGCGGCAGTGCTCGCTCCCGCGTTCCTGGCCGTCACCGGCGCACTGTTCCGCGGGGCGCTCGGCATGGGTGACCTGAAGCTCGCGATCAGCCTCGGCCTCGCGTGCGGGATCTCTCAGCTGGTCGCCGGCTTCGTCGTCGCGTCGCTCGCCGCCAGCGTCGTGCTCGTGGCGCTCCTGCTGACCCGGCGCCTCGGCCTGCGCAGCGCGATCCCGTTCGGCCCGATCCTGATCGTCGCCGCCTTCCTGGCGGTCCTCCGGCCGATCACGTAGGAGTCCGGACGTGTCCGATCCCCTGACGGCATCGCCCGCCACGGACTGCGCGTTGCGGCGACGTTGCATCGGCCGGTATGATCGGTCGTGCCGGGCCGTTCCACTGGACCGTACCCTCCAGCTGAACGGCGCACCACCGACGGGCCAGACGCGGCGCCGGGCCGTATCGTGGCCTTCGACCGCACCGCGGCCGACGAGGCCGCCGCATGGAGTCGATGCCTGCACGATGACGCGATGCATCGGATGAGCCAGGCGTTCGAGCGTCGCCGGTCGCTCCTCGCGGCGCTGCTCCTGGTCCCGCTGCTGTTCGTCTCGCTCGGCGGCGTGCCGCCCGCGAACGCCGATCCCCTCTCGGATGCTCTCAAGCAGCAGAAGGCGCTGCAGGCGAAGATCGCCGCGCAGCGCCAGCAGATCCAGGCGCTGACCGCGAGCCAGGCGAAGCTGCAGTCGGCCCTCGCGACCACGGCCGCGCAACTCCAGGGGATCAACGCGGACCAGACCAAGATCGCTGCGAGCGTGCAGGTCGCGCAGGCCGCGCTCGCCGACGTCCAGTCGAAGTACCTGGCGCTCGTGTCGCAGGTCAACGACCTCGATGCCCAGCTGCAGCTGCTCGACGGCGAGATCCAGGACAGCCAGCAGCAGCTGGCGGACCAGCGCCACGTCCTGGCGAGCCACATCGCGGACGCGTACATGGTCCAGCAGACGTCCCTGCTCGAGCAGCTGCTGAGCGCGAAATCGCTCGCCGACGTCCTCGCGGACGTGGGCTACTACCTCCGCATCGGCGACCAGGACGCGTCGCTCGCTTCGCAGATCCAGCAGGAGGCGACGGCCCTGCAGCAGCTGCAGCGGACGACGCAGGTGACGCGCTACCAGACGCAGCAGGCACGCCTCGCGATGTTCCAGCAGAAGGCGCAGGTCACGAAGCAGCGCAACCAGCTGCTCGCGCAGCAGAAGCAGCTCGCCGCGCTCGAGGCGCGGACGAAGTCGGTGCAGGCCCAGCAGCTGGCCTACTACAACAGACTCAAGCTCACGAAGTCGCAGGCGGCGGCGCAGCTGGCGGCCGAGCAGAAGTCGCTGAACCAGCTCGCGAGCCTCATCGCCAAGCTCGTCGCGCAGCAGCAGAGCATTCCGTCGCAGTACAACGGGACCCTCGCATGGCCGATGAACGGAACGGTCAGCCAGGAGTTCGGGTGCACCGGCTTCCCGGCCGAGCCGCCACTCGGGAGCTGCGCACACTTCCACGTCGGGATCGACATCGTGGCGCCGATCTACACGCCGGTCCACGCGGCCGGCGACGGGACCGTCGTGTTCGTCGGCCCGAACCCGTACGACCCGCCCGGCCGCCAGGCCGTCATCGTGATCATCGCCCACTCGCAGAGCCTGCAGACCTGGTACGCCCACCTCGACTGGGCCACGCACCCGCCGATCGTGTCGAAGGGGCAGGTCGTCCGGAAGGGCCAGGTCATCGGCTTCGAGGGCGACACCGGCAACAGCACCGGCCCTCACCTCCACTGGGCCGTCGAGCTCAACGGGACCTTCGTCAACCCCAGGCTGTTCCTGTAATGGACGCCGTCCCCGCGCCGATGCCGGCAGCGCCGGCGTACCGCGGCGGGGACCATTTGCGAGGCGGGCGTCACCGGCGCCCCGGACCTCTTCCCGGTCACCGAAGTCCCGAGGTGTAGCATCGTGGGCGTGAAAGGTGTCCTTGCGGTGGTTCTCGCCGGCGGGGAGGGGGAGCGCCTCTCGATCCTGTCGGGCGTGCGGGCCAAGCCGGCGGTGCCCTTCGGCGGCAAGTACCGGATCATCGACTTCACCCTCAGCAACTGCGTCAAC
>JAKAAV010000033.1:9740-10951 GCA_021802185.1 Chloroflexota bacterium
GTCGTGCTGACCCAGTACAATCCGCGCTCCCTCAACGACCACATCGGTTCGGGGCGACCATGGGATCTCGACCGGACGGCGGGGGGGATCCGGCTGCTGCAGCCGTTCGTGTCGCGCGGCCGCCCGAATCAGTGGTACCGGGGGACGGCCGACGCGGTGCTGCAGAACCTCGAGGTGGTCGCGCAGGCGCCGGGCGACACGGTGCTCGTGCTCGCCGGCGACCACATCTACAAGATGGACTACCAGCCGTTCCTCGCCGCGCACCGGCGGCACCGGGCGGACGTGACGATCGCCGTGCGGACCGTGCCGATGGAGGACGCGAGCCGGTTCGGGATCGTCACGCTCGACGACGCCGACAGGGTCGTCGACTGGCAGGAGAAGCCGCGCCAGCCGAAGAGCAACCTGGTCAGCATGGGGATCTACGTGTTCTCCAAGCGGGCGCTGCTCCGCTGGCTGAGCGACGACCGGATCGACTTCGGCCGGCACGTGATCCCGGCGATGCTCGACGGCGGGGCACGCGTGTACGGCTACCGGTTCGACGGCTACTGGCAGGACGTCGGGACCATCGAGAGCTACTGGCAGGCGAACATGGACCTGCTCGACGAGCGGCCCGAGCTCGACCTGTACGACACCGGCTGGCTCATCCACACGAGGTCGGAGGAGCGCGCTCCCGCAAAGGTGGGGCCGACCGCGAGCGTGCACCGCAGCATGATCAGCCACGGGTGCGTCGTCTACGGGACCGTCGAGCACTCGGTGCTCTCGCCCGGAGTCCGGGTCGACGTCGGCGCGGTCGTCCGCGACAGCATCGTCATGTTCGACTGCGTCATCCGGGCCGGCGCGGTGGTCGACCGGGCCATCCTCGACAAGCAGGTGTCGGTGGGCCCCAACTCGGTCGTCGGGGAGGGGACCGAGTACACGGTTGCGAACCGGCAGGAGCCGACGCGGCTCAACACGGGCATCACGGTCGTCGGGAAGCGCGCGCTGATCCCGCGCGGCGTGCGGGTCGGCCGCAACGTCAAGATCGCCGAGGGGGCCCGGACGAACGACTTCCACAGCCGGATCGTCCGGAGCGGGCAGACGATCGACCGCCACGACGCTCCGCGGGCTCGCCGTGCGGACCAGGCGGAGACCGGCGACGGGGGGCGCGCTCCCGTCGGCGCGCGCAACGGCCACGCGGACGCGACGAGCATCGACCTGCCCCTGGGCGCCGC
>JAKAAV010000034.1 GCA_021802185.1 Chloroflexota bacterium
GACGCTGGGCCGCAGCGACGAGCGTGACCGCCGGGTCACGCGTCTCGCGTCACGCGTCTCGTGCGGCCGGGCTCTCCGTCACGGCCGCCGGGCGCCCGGCCGCCCAGGGTGACGAGCGGTCGGCAGATGACCCATCGCCCGCCCGGCCGTCGAACGCTCCGAGGAAACCCCGCAGAGCAGGGTCCTCGAGGCGGTACCAGGCCAGCCGACCGCGTTTCCGGCGGCTCACGATCCCACGATCCCGAAGGCTGCGGAGATGGTGACTGACGGTCGATTGCTCGAGGCCGAGCAGGAGATACAGGTCACGCACGCAGAGCTCCTCGGCGCACGCGAGCGCGTGGAGCATGCGCAGCCGGGTCGGGTTGACCAGCAGCTCG
The DNA here is from genome assembly GCA_021802185.1 of Chloroflexota bacterium. GTDB lineage: Bacteria > Chloroflexota > Limnocylindria > Limnocylindrales > CSP1-4 > JAJYNJ01. The sequence goes on from JAKAAV010000034.1 coordinate 378, forward strand.
AAGGCTGTGGCCAGCGTCTCGGCCTGGCCGGGCGCCAGCACCCGCTCGGCGACCATGGTCATCGTCGCGGGATGGAGCCACTCGTGATCGTGACGCTCCGTCGTCCGCCACCTCCGGGGCGAAACGAGTATGCCTCTCCCGCGATCCACGTGGAATGAGGAGCTGCCGCGCGGTGTCCGGCACGGTCAGCGCCGCGAGTGCGCGGCCCGCCTTACACCCGGCCCTTCGGGACCGTGTGCCAGTAGGTCTTGTTGAACACGATCTTGCCCAGATGCCAGAAGCGGTTCGGCTTCGGCGGCCGCGGCGGGTGGTTGTAGTCGAACTGCAGCACCGTCGCCTTACCGCCGCCGATCTCGAAGAAGCACATGACCTTGCCGGTGTAGGTGCCTGCCGTGGCCTCCGGCTCCACGCCGCGGACCTGCGCGGCGATACGTTCGGCGACGACCGGAGCCTCGAAGTGCGCTGTCGACCCCGCCTTCGACAGCGGGAGATCCGTCGCGTCGCCGAGGGCGTAGATGTTCGGGAACCGTGGGGCCTTGGTGCCGTCGGGGGCATCCGGAGCGGTCTTCACCTGCAGCGTCTCGCGATCCGTGGGCAGCCAACCCGAACTCGGCGCCAGCCCGCTGTCGATCACGCACTGCGCCCCCTTGTGCGGAGGCACCAGGATCAGCAGGTCGTACGGGAGCTCCTCACCCTCGAGGCTTCGGACGACCTTCTGTTCCGGGTCGATCTCATCGACGTTGAAGAACGTGTGGACCTCGATCCCCTTCTCGGCGAACACGGGGGTGGCCATCTCGCTGACGCTCTCGATCGTGAAGACCCGCCCGATCGGCGAGCAGAAATGCATCTCGGTGCGATCCCGCAGATGCCGATCGCGCAGCTCGGAGTCGATCAGGAACGCGACCTCCAGCGGCGCGGGAGGGCACTTGTAGGGCATCCCGGCGATGCCGATGACGATCCGCCCGCCCGTGAAGGCGTCGAGAGCGCGGCGGAGTCGGCGCGCGGCATCCGGTGTGTAGAAGTGGTGAGCCTCCTCGTTGAAGTGAGCGACGGCTTCGGGCAGGATGCGGGATCCCGTGGCGAGCACGAGATAGTCGTAGATCAGACGCGTTCCCTCGCCGAGTTCGACGGCGCGGCGCGACTCGTCGATCCTGACGATGTCCCCCACGACCAGCTCGACGCGGCGATCGAGAAGCCCGCGCTCCGCTCGACGGAGGCTCTGCTCACGCTCCGCCCCCATCGCGATGTACATGAAGCCGGGCTGGTAGACATGATCGCCAGTGGCGTCGACGACCGTGACGGCCAGCCGGCCCCGGTCGATCTCGGCGCGCAGCTTGCGCGCCAGCAGGTTCGCGACGAGCGTGCCACCGACTCCGCCGCCGAGGATGATGATTCGCTGCATTCGGACGTGCTCTGTCAGTGGAGGGTCTCGACCACGATCTCGTCGTAGCCGTCGCGGGAGAACACGCCCACCATCCGGTGCCCGGCCTTCTCGACCCATCGCGGGATATCGGTCCTCGATCCGGCGTCCGCGGACAGAACGGCGATGACGTCGCCGGGTTGGGCCTCGCGGATGTTGCGGATGAGTTCCATCAGGGGTCCCGGACAGAAGCTGCCTCGGGCGTCGATCGTACGGCTGATGACAGGAGCGCTTTCCTCGGGCATCTGCGTCACCTCCATGGATGTGGCTGCTTCGGACGCCGGTTCCGCCGCCTGGGGCATCGCGGTTCCGTGCCCCGCGATCAGATGAACAGCGGTGAGGAACCCTGCTGCATGAGACCGATGACGGTCGCGGCGCCCACGGGCTCGCCCATCCCCTCGACGAGGTCGTCCTTCGTCAGGCCGTACATGTCCATCGTCATCTGGCACGGCATGAACTCGACGCCGAGCGCCTGCGCGACCTCGAGCAGCTCCTTCGGGCTCGACACCTGGTACTGCTTGGCGAGCCTGCGCATCATCCAGGGCCCCATGCCCAGGAAGTTCATCTTCGAGAGCTTCCGGTGGCTGATCCCGGGCCGCTGCATGAACGAGAGCAGGCGCTGCATCCAGTTCCGGCCGGTGATCCGCCGCTCGTCCCGGACGAAGGTCTGGAGGCCCCAGAACGTCACGAAGACGCGGCATTTGGCGCCCATCGCGGCGGCCGTCGAGGCGAGGATCATCGTCGCCCAGGTCTTCTCGAGCTCGCCGCTGTAGTCGATGATCAGGATGTCGTGGAGGGCGGGCTCGGACGCCTGGGCCGGCTGCGGCAGCGGCGCCGGCGCCTCGCTCGGGGCGGCCTCGCGGGGTCGTTCGAGGGTCAGGGACATCGCAGCACTCCTACTTCTTCTGGAGCACGAAGCGGTACACGCCGCCCTCGGCGCTCGACCCGACGAGCGGGTTCCCGGTCGACTTCGCCCACGCCTCGAAGTCCTTCACCGACCCGGCGTCGGTGGCGAGCACCTCGAGCAGCTGGCCCGACGAGAGGCCCTTGATGGCCTGCGCCGTCTTGACGATCGGCATCGGGCAGGACAGTCCCTTGGCGTCCACGCGCTGTGCGATCTCGAGATCCGTCATGGAGGCTTCCTTTGCGCGTCCCTTCGGGCGCCGCGGTGTCGCCGAGCGTGTCAGCCCGGCCCGGGCCTCACCGGCCCGGCGGGTTCACACGAAGAGGATCTGGCCGTTGCCGGCGGCCGCGAGGAAGCCGGCGATCCCCTCCACGCCGTCGACCATCGGGTCGAGGTCGGCCGGCTGGAGCTTCAGGACGTCCATCGACTGCGCGCACGCACTGATCTCGACCTCGCCGAGCTCCTTCGACTGGCGCAGCGTTTCGGCCCAGTTCACCTGGCCGCCCGCGCGAGCGTCGGCGAACAGCGCCGCACCGGTCTCGGAGGCGTCGCCGGAAATCTCAGCCGCTCGAGCGTTCCGGTCCGCGCAGAACGCCTCGAGACCCCAGTACTGGAGCAGGATTCGCACGGGGCGGCCGAGCACGGCCGCGCCGGCCGCGAAGAGGCTCGCCGCGGTGAGCCTGTCGTCGGTGCCGGAGAAGAGCACGATCGAGAGCGGTTCGTCCATCAGTGCCTCACACGGGTTCGGGTACGGCGTGCGCGAGCGGCAGCGCCACCGGCTGCGGCGTGGAGGCCGAGAGCGTCCCGAGTCTCGCGAGCCGCCGGATGAGCACGCCGTGCATCACGTCGCAGGCGTTCACGATCTCCGGGTCTGCGAGCCGGTAGCGCACCTCACGGCCGTCCCGCTCCGCCTCGACGAGGCCTGCGCTGCGCATGGCGCCGAGGTGCTGCGAGACGTTTGGCTGCGAGACCCCGAGCGCCTCGGCCAGGCGGCCGACCTCGCACGGCCCCTCCGCAAGCCGGTGGATGATCTCCAGCCGGCGGGGGTTGGCGAGCGTCTTCAGGATCCCCGCCTGCATGACGCAGATCTCATCCATGCATCGAACAATGAACAGATGTGCACGTGCGCATCAGTACCGTGAGAGCCCGTCGTGGACGGGCCGGTGGGACCGACATGCCCCGCCCTGATGGCCTCTGATCCGTGAGGCTTTCGGCTCCGGCGACGGGGGCCGGTCGGCGGCGGTCATCGGTCGGGGTAAGACGGCCTACCCGGGCGGGGGGGACCGGGCTGAGCGGAGGGGCCGGGGTCGGGCCATTCGGCAACTGTCAGCGTGGCGCCGCGGTCGGCGACAATGCACGCCTGTCACGCCACCTGGCGACGGTCCAGCCATGGAACACCCACCACCCAGATGACTCCCTCGACCCCGCCGCACACACCCGGCGATCACGCCGTCCATCTCCGCCTCGTCCAGCCGTGGTCGGGGGATCTCGCGACCGCTCGCGAGCGGCTGGCCTGCACAGCGGCGGACTGGCTCGGGCACGCCATCGACGCGCCGGACCGCTCGTCGCCGCGCCGCTACGAGAGCGACCTCGTGCTGCCGATGCGCGAGCAGGCCCGGCACATGGTGCTGCGCAAGGCGGCCGTGGTCGAACTGGGCGAGCCGCGACCGGCCCCGCCCGGTTTCGTCGTCGACGTGAGCTGGCGGTCGGCGAGCCTGGCGCCCCTGTTCCCCGTCTTCGTCGGATCGCTCGAGGTGACCGACGGGGAGCTCGTCCTCGACGGGTACTACGCGCCACCGGGCGGCGAGCTCGGTGTCATCCTCGATCGCGCGCTGCTCAACATCGCGGCACGCGGCACGGCGCGCTGGTTCCTCAACCAGGTCGCCGGCGCGATCGAGATCGAGCCGCAGGTGAACGACGCGTCCCGGCAGCGGCGGCCCGACGAGATGCCGCGCTGAAGCCACGGCCGCCGAGCGGCGCCGACGCGGCGCTCGGCGGCCTCTTCATGGCGCTCCGACGGCTCGTCTGAGGGCGGCCGACGATTCCCGCCTCGACCCGAGCCCTCAGGCCTTCAGCGAGTACGCGCGGTCGGGGTCCACCCCCAGCTCGCCGATCGCCTGCTCCACGACCCCGCGATCGATCCGCTCGCCCTCCGCGAGCGCCGCGAGCGTCGCGACGGCGACGTGCTCCGCGTCGATCTCGAAGAACCGGCGCAGCGCCTCCCGCGTGTCGCTCCTCCCGAAGCCGTCCGTCCCGAGGGACACCCACGTCCCCGGAATCCAGCGCGCGCCCTGGTCGGGCACGGCGGCCAGGTAGTCCGAGGCCGCCACGATCGGGCCCGCCGCGCCGGCTTCGGACAGCGCCGAGGTGACGTACGGGACGCGCCGGGGCTCGCCGGGATGCAGCCGATTCCACCGCTCGACGTCGAGGGCCTCGGCCCGCAACTGCTGGTAGGACGGCGCGCTCCACACGTCGGCCGCGACCCCGAATCGCTCCGCGAGCAGCTCCTGGGCGCGGAGGACCTGCTGGAGGATCGAGCCGCTCCCGAGCAGCGTCGCGCGGGCGCGGGGCTCGCCGTCGAGCGAGGGGGCGGGCCGGAACCGGTAGAGCCCGCGGACGATCCCCTCGGCGGCGCCCTCCGGCATGGCCGGCATGACGTAGTTCTCGTTGTAGAGCGTGATGTAGTACGACACGTCCTCGCCGCCCAGCATCCGCCGGATGCCGTCGCGGACGATCTCGGCCGTCTCATACGCAAAGGCCGGGTCGTAGGCGCGGATCGCGGGGTACGCCGAGGCGTAGAGGAGGCTCTGGCCGTCGTCGTGCTGGAGTCCCTCGCCGTGAAGGGTCGTCCGTCCCGCGGTCGCCCCCATCAGGAACCCACGGCCTCGCACGTCGCCGAGCGCCCAGAACTGGTCGCCCGTGCGCTGGAACCCGAACATCGAGTAGAAGATGTAGAAGGGCAGCATCGGTTCGCCGTGCGCCGCGTAGCTCGTGGCCGCCGCCTGCAGCGACGCCGACGAGCCGGCCTCGGTGATCCCCTCCTCGAGGACCTGCCCGTCCGTGGATTCGCGGTACGACAGCACGAGGTTCGAGTCGACGGGGTCGTAGCGCTGCCCGTGCGCGGCGTAGATCCCGACCTCCTTGAAGAGCGGGTCCATGCCGAACGTGCGGGCCTCGTCGGGGACGATCGGAACGACCCGGCGGCCGACGGAGCGGTCCCGGATCAGGTTGCGCAGCAGCTTCGCGAAGGCCATCGTCGTGGAGACGGCCTGGCCGCCGGAACCCGCCGCGAACTCGGCGAACGCCGCGTCGGCCGGGAGGTCGACCTCCTTCGGGACGACCGCGCGGCGCGGGAGCGGGCCGCCGAGCGCCCGCCGCCGCTCGAGCAGGTACCGGATCTCCGGCGCGTCGGGCCCGGGGTGGTAGTACGGCGCCTCCTTGAGCTTCTCGTCAGGGATCGGCAGCTCGAGGCGATCACGGAAGATCCGCAGCTCCGCCTCCGACAGCTTCTTCGCCTGGTGCGTGATGTTGCGCGCCTCGACCCCGGGGCCGAGCGTCCACCCCTTGACGGTCTTCGCGAGCACGACCGTGGGAGCCCCACGGTGCGCGAGCGCGGCCGTGTACGCCGCGAACACCTTGCGGTAGTCGTGCCCGCCTCGCCGCAGCCGCTGCAGATCGTCGTCGCTCAGGTTCGCGACAAGGGCCTGGAGCCGAGGGTCGCCTCCGAAGAAGTGCTCACGGATGTAGGCGCCGGACTCGACAGAGAACTTCTGGAACTCGCCGTCCAGCGTCTCGTTCATCCGGTGCACGAGGGCGCCGTCGATGTCGGCCGCCAGGAGCGGATCCCACTCGCGTCCCCAGATGACCTTGATGACGTTCCAGCCCTCGCCGCGGAACACCCCCTCCAGCTCCTGGATGATCTTCCCGTTGCCGCGCACGGGCCCGTCGAGGCGCTGGAGGTTGCAGTTCACGACGAACGTCAGGTTGTCGAGCCCGTCGCGGCCCGCGAGCCCGAGCGCCGCGATGGCCTCGGGCTCGTCCATCTCGCCGTCGCCGAGGAACGCCCAGACGTGGTTGCTGCTCGTGTCCTTGATCCCGCGCGCCTCGAGGTAGCGGTTGAACCGCGCCTGGTAGACCGCTGCCAGTGGGCCGAGACCCATCGAGACCGTCGGGAACTCCCAGAAGTCCGGCATCAGGCGCGGGTGCGGGTAGGAGCTGAGCCCCTGCCCCGGGACGACCTCGCGGCGGAAGTGGTCGAGCTGGTCCTCGCTCAGCCGGCCCTCGAGGAACGCGCGCGCGTAGATGCCCGGCGCCGCGTGGCCCTGGAAGAAGACCTGATCGCCCATTCCGGGGGCGTCCTTGCCGCGGAAGAAGTGGTTGAACCCGACCTCGTAAAGCGTCGCGGCCGACGCGTACGTCGCGAGGTGGCCGCCGATCCCCGCCGTCAGGTTGTTCGCGCGCAGGACCATCGCGACGGCGTTCCAGCGCACCATGCGCCGGATCCGGTGCTCCATCTGCTCGTCGCCGGGGAACGCCGGCTCCTGCTCGGGCGAGATCGTGTTGATATAGCGGGTCTGGGTGAGCGGCGGCAGCCCGATCTGGAGCTGGCGCGCGCGCTTCAGCAGCCGGTAGAGGATGAACTGCGCGCGATCGGCGCCCGCGACGCGGACGACGGAATCGAGGGCCTCGATCCAGTCGAGGGTTTCCTGGGGATCGCTGTCGGGAAGCTGGCGCTTGAAGTCGCCGTAGGCGTCGAACATCTCGGCCGAATGGTAGAGCGGAAGGTCGGTTGCCGCCGGGCGGCCGTCCGAGGGACCCCCGAGGCACTCCAGAGGGGATCCGGTCCCGGGCAGTCAGTCGGATGAAACGGATGCGACCGGATCGGGGCGCTGCACCGTGGAGGCGGCCATGAGGCCACGGGCGTCGCGGTCGGCGGCCGCGATCGGCGCGGCGCCGGGCACGATCGGGGCGGTCTCGGGCGCAGCCGCCACGGATTCGACGCACGCCGAGGCGACACGCTCGAGCAGCGTGGCGAGCGTGTCGAGATCGGCGTCCGTGACCTGCTCGAGGAAGTGCCGCCGCACGCCGGCGAGATGGACGGGGGTAGCGGCCCGGAGGCGACCGAGCCCCTCGGACGTCAAGGCCGCGAACGAGCCGCGGGCGTCGGAGGGGCAGGCGCGTCGCTCGACGAGCCCGTCCGCGACGAGCCGATCGACGACGCGGGTGATGCCGCTGCGGCTCAGCAGCACGCGTTCGGCGAGCTCGTGCATCCGCAGCTGGCGGCCGTCGGCGTACGCAAGCTGGACGAGCACGTCGTAGCGGGCGAGCGACATGCCGCCGTCGTCCGTGAGCTCCGTCTCGAGGTGGCGCATGACGACGGCGTGGGCGCGCAGGAACGCGCGCCAGGCCCGCAGCTCCGCGCCAGCCAGCTGCGCCGCCGGCAGCCCGACGACGGGCACCTCGCGCGGCGCCCCGTCGCGCTCCGCCAAGCCGATCGGCGATTCCGTTTCCATCGTCTCCATGCCTGCTCGGACCGCCTGGCGACCGGCTGGCCGGTCCGCCGACCGGTTCGGCCGGTCTCCCGGTGGCCGGCCCGTTCCCACGGCGACATCATACCCTGCCGGCGGGGGTAGTTGCGCGTGCAACAACGAAAGGCTATAGTGGCAACCGTACAAGTTGCACACGCAACTAATGCGGGCGCCTGGGAGCCCGGATCGGCGGGCCGAGACCGCGAATCCGGCGCCGGCGCAGAGGAGCAGATACAGATGGCAGCGTGGAATCTCGACCCGGTCCATTCGTCGGTGCAGTTCGCCGCCCGGCACATGATGGTCACGAACGTCCGCGGGCGGTTCCGCGACTTCTCCGTCGACGTCGCGTTCGACCCGGAGCACCCCGGGCAGGGTCACGTGAACGCGACGATCCAGGCGGCGAGCATCGACACGGGCATGGACCAGCGTGACGCGCACCTGCGGAGCGCCGACTTCTTCGATGTCGAGCACTACCCGACGATCACGTTCCGCAGCACGTCGGTGCAGCCGAAGGGTGGCGACCGGTACGCGGTCCAGGGCGACCTGACGATCCGTGGCGAGACCCGGCCCGTCACGCTCGACGTGGAGTTCCTCGGCGTCGCACAGAACCTGCAGGGCGGGAAGAGCGCCGGGTTCTCTGCGCAGACGCGGATCAACCGCAAGGAGTGGGGCCTCACCTGGAACGTCGGCCTCGAGACCGGGGGCTGGCTCGTCGGCGACGAGATCCGCATCGATATCGACGTGGAGCTGCTCTCCGCGACGACGCAGCAGGCCGCCTCGACGGCCGAGAAGGGCACGGCGCAGGGCGCCGCCTGATCTCCCGGCAGCACCCTCGGCGGCGCCCGTCGGTTCGACGCGCGGCGGGCGGAGCAGCGGGCCAGCGGGCCGGAATCGGCCGCGCACCCACGGCGCCGATCACACGTCGCGCCGCACAGAGGCGCCACCGAGCAGGGACGACCCGGCCCACACGGCCGGGTCGTTTCGCGTCCGGCGATTTCCCTCGCTCCGCGGCGTGGCCGCCCGGTAGACTGGCGCCGACGGGGGTCACCGAGGAGCAGCGCATGGACGAAACGGTGCGTGACGTCGACGCGTTCGGGCCGGTTCTCGCCACCGACGGGACGCCCGAGGGCAGCAACGGCGCCGGCCCGCCGGATGGGCACGGCGGCGACGGGGCGCCGGTCGGCGGGAGCGGCGCCGGCGACGGCGACGGCGCGACGCGGATGTCCTCGCTGGCGGTCGGGATCGACGTGGGCGGCACCGGCGTCAAGGCAGCGATCGTCGACCTCGCGACCGGCGCGCTCGTCTCGCCCCGGGTGCGCGAGAAGACCCCGCTCCCCTCGACGCCCGAGGCCGTCGCCGACACCATCGCCCACATCATCGAGCGCATCGAGGCATCGGGGCACGACACGCAGGGGCTGCCGGCGGGAGCCGGACTCCCCGGCGTCGTGAAGGACGGGTGGCTCCGGACCGCGGCGAACATCGACAAGTCGTGGCTCGTGACGCGCGCGGAGGACGTGCTCGAGCGGCACCTGTCGCGGCACGTGCTGATCGTCAACGACGCGGACGCGGCCGGCCTGGCCGAGATGCGCTACGGGGCCGGCGTCGGCCACAGCGGCGTCGTGCTCATGCTGACGATCGGCACGGGCATCGGGAGCGCGCTGTTCGTCGACGGCCGGCTCGTTCCCAACACCGAGCTCGGGCACCTCGAATTCCACCGCCGCGACGCGGAGACGCTCGTCAGCGGCGCGGCGCGCGAGCGCCGGAAGCTCGGCTGGAAGCAGTGGGCGGGGGAGTTCGACGCCTACCTCGACCGCGTCTACCGGTACTTCTCGCCCGACCTCATGATCCTGGGGGGCGGCGTGAGCAAGGAGACGAAGCGGTACATCCAGTACCTCACGCCGCGCGGCCCACTCGAGGTGGCGCGCCTGCTGAACGCCGCGGGCATCGTCGGCGCGGCGCTCGCCGCGGCCGAGGCGCAGGGCTACCGGCCGCCCGAGTCGGCCGGGGTGCGCGAGGTCGTCGCGGCGGGCTGAGGCGCGGGACAGTCCTGCGTTACCGCCTGATCGTCCGTCTGGCGGGGGCGTGGCTCGCGACCGTGGGTGACGGTCAGGCGACCCAGCGGCGGCGACCGACGGTCCGGATCAGCTCGGCCGCGACGGCCGGCAGCAGGGCCACGACGGCCACCAGCAGCCAATCGGACGGGTCGAGCGGCGTCGCCCGGAACGCCGCGGCGACGGGTGGCAGGTACGGGATCAGCGCCTGGACGGCGACCGTCACGACGCCGCCCACGAGCAGCAGCGGGTTCGGGCGCAACGTGAGCACGGGCAGCCGAAGGCTCCGGTTCGCGTTCGCACGCACGGCCTGTCCCGCGACGAGCGCCGAGTAGGCGAGCCACCGCGCGTGCTCGAACCCGCCAGGGTGCAACTCCATGATGACGAGGGCGGCCAGCGCGCTGAACCCGCCGGCCAGCCCGATCCGGACCAGCAGCCCGTTGTCGAGCAGCGGCTTCGAGCGCGGGCGCGGGGGCACGCGCATCGCGTCGGGCTCCTCCCGCTCGATCTCGAACGAGGCCACCGTCAGCATGTCGATGAAGACCTCGAGCCAGAGGATCTGGATCGGCAGC
>JAKAAV010000035.1 GCA_021802185.1 Chloroflexota bacterium
CGATTGCCGGAAGCTGGTGAGGATGACTGCGGCGTCGAAGCGGCCCGCGCGGAGCCGCTCGACGAGGGCGATCTCGCGCCCGGGATCGAGCGGCATCGAGCCCGATGCGTCCTGCCACACCGCCCGATGGACGAGCACGTCGTCGATCCACGGCAGGAGCGGCGCCGCGGCGGCACCGGCGGGCGACGCCATGAGCGTCAGGCGCGCGTCGGGCAGTGCCTCGCGGAGGGCGCGCAGGGCGGGACCCGCCATGACGACGTCGCCGACGTTGTCGAGCCGGACGACGAGGACGCGCCGCACGCCGCACCACGCCTGGGGCACACGCTGCTCGGCCGCCACGCGGGGATCACGCTGCACGCCGCTCGCCCCCGAGGAGAGACAGAGTCGCGGAGAGGACGTCCTCGACGCCGTCGAGGCCGGGCGAGGGACGCACCGCCACGTGCAGCTCGTCGTCGATCGGGGCCCAGCGCTCGAGCTCGGAGCCGGTGAACACCACGACGCTCGGCACGCGCAGTGCCGCCGTGAGGTGAGAGATCCCCGTGTCGTTGCACAGCACGAGCCGCGCGTTCTCGACGAGCGACGCGAGCGCCCCGACGCTGGTCTGCCCGGCGAGGTCGATCGTCTCGGTCCGCGTCGCCTCGGCGACCTCGTGGACGACCGGGATCTCGTCGGCGGTGCCGGTCAGCACGACCGGGAGCCGGAGCGCGCCCAGGAGGTTGACCATGATCGCGAAGTGGCGCGCGGGCCAGCGCCGATCGGCGGCGCTCGACCCCGGATGCACGACGACGTACCGGCCGGGCTGAAGGCGGCGAGCGCGGGGGATCGAGGCCAGCTCGAACCGGTCGACGTCGGTCACCGGAAACTCGAGGTCGTCGCCCTTGGCCGGGATCCCGAGCACGTCGAGCACGCGGAGCAGCCGCCGGACCTCGGGCAGGGTCTCCGTGAGGGTGACGAACCGTGCGGGGTCGGGGCAGAAGCCTCCGGCCGGGTAGGTGCCCGCCCGCATCCTCGCGCCGAGGAGCAGCGTGAGGCCGTTGCTGATCGAGCCGCTGCCGTGCAGCTGCAGGGCGAGGTCGAAGGAGCGCTGCGCGGCCTCCGCGAGAAAGGCCGGGACGTCCTGGCGGCCGGACGCGAACTCGTCGAGACCGCCCGGCAGCACGAGCAGGTCATCGAGGTACCGGGGGAAGCGCTCGAGCAGGAGCCGCCCGCTCTCGAGGCCGACAAGCGTCACGTACGCGTCGGGCAGCGCGGCACGCAGCGCACGGAGCGCGGGAACCAGGCACAGCATGTCGCCCAGGCCGGGAAGGGCGCGGACGACGGCGACGCGGCTCGGCAGGGGCGTGCCGAGCCGATGACCGGGGCGCAGCGTCGACTGGACAGCCTCGCGCCCCGCGGCCGCCCTGCCGCCGGCGTGAGGCGGGCGACCGGGCGCGGTCTGGGTATGGGGGAGCGCGTGCAGGCGCGAAGCCGGACCGCGGGTCTGGGCACCCGTGGTGGCGAGGGCGCGGGAAGCCACTCTGCGAAACCTCCTGAAAGCCCGGCGGTTCGACGCGTCGCGTCCGTCGGTCGGACCTCCTCGGGCCCGCGGGCCGAGCCCGACGCGGGCTGTCCAACTTGTACCCGTGGCACGGTGGCGCCCGTCGCGACCGACACGGCGGTGCGCTTGCAGCGCTCTTGCATGTCCGGACGAGGGGCCGGCGCACTGCAACCGCCTCGCCGGCGCACTGCAACCGCCTCGCCGGCGCACTGCAACCGCCTCGTTAGGCCGCGCGCCCGAGCGTCAGCCCGCGGCGAGGATCGAGCCCGGTACGGTCGCAGCTGCGGGGTCCATGCGGGTGACGGCGGTCCCGAACGGCAACGGCGGTTCCGGCGAGAACCCGCGGCTCCCGCGGACTCGAGGCCCGAACGAGGCCGGCGGCAAGGAGACCGACAATGTGCATGAACTGCGGGTGCGGGAAGCCGGACGACCGGCACGGGAACCCGGACAACATCACGCGCGAAGACCTCGAGCGCGCGGCGAGGGCCAACGGCCAGTCGCTGGACGAGGCGGTGCGGAACATCGACGAGACCTCGCACTCGACGCGCGCCGGGTCGTCGGAGTCGACGGGCTCTTCGCAGTCGATGCAGAGCTGACGCCGGCGCGCGAGGCACGCCGGGGGGCAGTCTCGGTGCCAGGGAGCCGGATTGACGGGCACGTGCGGCACGTCCGCACGGCGCCACTCGACCCCGGCTCCTGCTGAAGGAGGTGCGAGATGAGGACGACGGAGGACGGACGGTGACGACCCCGTACGCCGGCGGCCCCGAGCCGGTCGATGACGAGACGGACGTGACCGGGTCGCCGTATGCGGACCAGCCCTACCGGGGCACGCGCGTCGTCGAGCGGGAGGTGCTCGAGCGGCCGGGGCCGCGGCCGATGGTCGTCCGCTCCGGTCCCAGTCTGGCCCACCGCCTGGTCGTGCTCGTGTTCGGCCTGGTCCAGCTGCTGATCCTGCTCCGGATCGTGCTGCTGCTCGTCGACGCGGTGCGCGCCAACCCGATCGTCGCCTGGGTCCTCGACCTCAGTCAGCTCTTCGTGGCGCCGTTCGTGGGCATCCTGCGCACCAACGCGCTGTCCGCGGGCGGATCGACCCTCGACGTGGCGGCAATCGTCGCCCTGATCGGCTGGACCATCGCCGAGATGGTCGTGCTCGCCATCGTCAACGCGCTCGTCGACCGCGGAGCCGTCGCCTAGCCCGACCGCGGACGACGAGGCGCGGAATCCAGTGCGACCTGCCGCGCGAACGGCGCCGCCCGGCTGCGGCACGGGCAGAGCCCGCGCGGACCGGACTCCCTGGTCGCCTGCCCGGATGTAGGCTCTGGGCGTGCTCACGCTCGACACGATCCGGCGCGCCCCGAAGGTGCTCCTGCACGACCATCTCGACGGCGGCCTGAGGCCCGCCACGCTCGTCGACCTCGCGCGCCAGGTCGGGTACCGGGGCCTCCCCACGAGCGACCCCGACGAGCTCGCCGCGATCATCCGCCAGGGCGCCGACCGCAAGAGCCTCGAGCTCTACCTGGAGACGTTCGCGCACACCGTGGCCGTCATGCAGACGCGCGAGGCGCTCATCCGCGTGGCGGCCGAGTGCGCGGAGGACCTCGCGGCGGACGGCGTCGTGTACGCCGAGGTCCGGCACGCGCCCGAGCTGTCCACGGCCGGCGGGCTGTCGCTCGACGAGGTCGTCGAGGCGATCCTCGAGGGCTTTCGGCGCGGCAGCGAGGACCGCGGCATCACCGTCCGGTTCATCGCCACGGCGATGCGGACCGCGGCGCGCTCGCTCGAGATCGCGGAGCTGGCCGTGCGCCATCGCGACGAGGGCGTCGTCGGCTTCGACATCGCGGGCGCCGAGGCCGGGTTCCCGCCGACGCGGCATCTCGACGCGTTCCAGTACATCCAGCGCGAGAACTTCCACATCACGATCCACGCCGGCGAGAGCTTCGGGCTGCCGTCGATCTGGGAGGCGCTGCAGTGGTGCGGTGCCGAGCGACTCGGTCACGGCGTCCGGATCGTCGACGACATCGCGACCGCCCCGGACGGCGAACCCGCGCTCGGACGCCTGGCGGCGTACGTCCGGGACCGCCGCGTTCCGCTCGAGATGTGCCCGTCATCGAACGTCCACACCGGCGCGGCGCGCTGCATCGAGGAGCACCCGATCGAGCTGCTCCGGCGGCTCCGGTTCCGCGTGACCGTCAACACCGACAACCGGCTGATGAGCGGCGTCTCCCTGTCGAGCGAGTTCGCGCTGCTCGCCGAGACGTTCGGCATCGACCTCGACGATCTCGAGTGGCTGACGCTCAACGCGATGAAGAGCGCGTTCTGCCACTTCGACGAGCGGCTCGCGCTGATCGGCGGGGTGATCAAACCCGCCTACGCGCACCTGCGGTACGCGCTGTAGCCGTTCCCGCTCGCACGGGCCTCGATCAGGCCGGTTCGATCCGGTAGAACCGTCCGACGGCCCGGACGTGCCGGCGGGCGAGCCAGTAGATGACGTTGCCCGGGAACGGGTGCTGGCGGAACGTGGCCCGGATGACGGCCTCGCGCTCCGGACCGGGCGGCAGGAGTGTCGCGACGACGCGCTCCGGCGGCCGGCCCGACCGCTCGATCTCGCCGCGGCCCGTCGCGTCGAGATTGAGCGTCCACGCGCAGGGCAGGTCGGGGTGCCCGAGGTACTCGTGATCGCCGACACGCAGCAGACCGAGGAAGGTGGTCCGGCGTTGTCCGGTCCGCCGCCCCGTCGTCACGAACGCGACCGTGTTCCCGACGCCGAAGCGCCGCCACCAGCGGGTGATCAGGGGGTCGAGGACGCGAAGGAAGCGGTAGAAGCGGGGGAAGAAGGCGTGCCAGGCGTCGTCCACGGCGACAGTATCCCCGTCCGCCCGTTTCGTGCGAATATCGCGGCCATCCGCATCATCCGCCACTCTCGGCGAGTGAGGCGGGCTCGCCAGGCGTGAAGACCGCCGACCGGAGGACGAAGTGACCGACGTCGACCGCACGCGCCTCCAGACCCTGGCGGCGGCCGAGACCGCCCGCTTCCTCGACGCGCACCCCCGATCCCGCGCCCTTCACAACCGCGCCCTGCGGAGCCTGCCCGGCGGCGTACCGATGCACTGGATGACCAAGTGGCCGGGACCGTTCCCTGTGTTCGTCGAGTCCGCGCGCGGCGCGCGCTTCCGCGACGTCGACGGGCTGGAGTACGTCGACCTGTGCCTCGGCGACACGGGCGCGATGACCGGACACGGTCCGCAGCCGACGCTCGAGGCGGTGCGGCGCCAGCTGGAGCGCGGGATCACCCACATGCTCCCGACGGAGGACGCGGCCGAGGCGGCCGAGCTGCTCGCGGAGCGGTTCGGGCTCCCGTCGTGGCAGTTCACGCTCTCGGCAACCGACGCGAACCGTTTCGCGATCCGGCTCGCGCGCGCGATGACGCGCCGCCCCCGGATCCTGGTGTTCGACTACTGCTACCACGGCACGGTGGACGAGACGTTCGCGACGCTCCGCGACGACGGCACGGTCGCGCCGCGGCGCGGGAACATCGGTCCCGCGGTCGATCCTGCCGTCACGACCCGCGTCGTGGAGTTCAACGACGTCGACGCGCTGGAACGCGAGCTGGCGGCCGGCGACGTCGCGGCGGTGCTCGCGGAGCCGGCCCTGACCAACGTCGGGATCGTCCTGCCCGACCCCGGGTTCCACGACGCGCTCCGCGACCTCACCCGCCGCACCGGCACGCTCCTGATCCTCGACGAGACGCACACGCTCTGTGCGGGCCCCGGCGGGTACACGGGCGAGCACGGCCTGCGGCCGGACATGGTCGTCGTCGGAAAGGCGATCGGCGGCGGGATCCCGTCGGGTGCGTACGGGTTGAGCGCGGAGCTGGCGGGACGGCTCGAGACGCTGACGACGCTCGAGGACATCGACGTCGGCGGCATCGGCGGGACGCTCGCAGGGAATGCTCTGTCGCTCGCTGCGATCCGCGCGACGCTCCGCGACGTCCTGACGCCCGGCGCGTACGCCACGATGCGCCCGCTCGCCGAACGGTGGACGGCCGGCGTCGAGCGCGTCATCGAGGCGCACGACCTGCCGTGGCATGTCACCCGTCTCGGCACGCGCGCCGAGTACCACTTCCTCACGGCGCCGCCACGCAACGGCCGGGAGGCGGCGGCCGCCACCGACTTCGAGCTCGAGCGGTACCTCCACCTCGCGATGCTCAACCGCGGCGTGCTGCTCACGCCGTTCCACAACATGGCGCTGATGTCGCCGGCGACGACCGCGACGGACGTCGACTGCCACACTGCGGCGTTCGAGGAGGCGGTTGCGGCGCTCGTGAACGCCTGACCTTCCTCCGCCGAGCCGCGCCCTGGATCGGCGGCGCGGCCTGCGACACACCGGCGACGCTGCGGCAGCGCGGTCCCGCTGCGCTCGACGACGTCCCACCCGGGATCGACAGGCCGCCGTCGCGACGAACGGCATGGCATGCGCGCGTCGTCCCGGGCCGAATGGCCCCCGCGGTCAGCCGCCGGCCATGGCCGTTCGGCGACCGAGACCCTGCCGTTTGGCTCTTCACATAGCTTTCGCTTGGGCCTCGAACCGGCTATGCTTCGGTCCGTCCGGACGTTGACCGCGTCCCCAACGCCCGGGCAGAGTCGACGCAAGCTCGAGGCGGGCATGAACAGGAGGACGCGATGCGCTTCCCGGGACGGTTGAGCGGGTCCCGCCGCTCCGCTCGGGTGCGTGTGATCGCCGTCGTCGTCGTGGCCACCGTTTTCGCGGGATGCGCCTCGGTCGCCGCCCCGACGCGCGCCCCCGCCCCCGAGGCCGTCGGCAACAAGCTCGCGGCGGCGGCCCAGGCCCAGGTGCCGCGGAGCGGCTGGCAGGTCGCGTGGGTCACGCCGTCGCTGCAGTTGACCGGTGTCCGGGTGTTCGGCCCGCAGGACGTCTGGGTCGCGGCCTCGGACGGACGCATCTACTCGTGGGACGGCACCGGCTGGCACGTCCAGCGTCTCGACGAGGACCTGGGGGCGATGGCCGCGATCAGCAGGCGTGACGTGTGGGTGTCGAGCGACGACGGGATCCGTCACTGGGACGGCGCGCACTGGTCGCTGACGAGCCACGATGGATCGGTCGCCGCGCTTGCCGCAGCCGGGCCCCAGCACGTGTGGGCCGCGGACGCCACGGGGATCCGCACCTGGAGCGGCACGTCGTGGGTGAGGCAGTACGCCTCGGCCGTTGCCGACCTCCGCTCGATCTCCGCGCCCGACGCGACACACGCCTGGGCCGTCGGCTCGCTCGCGGACGGGTCGGGTGTCGTGGTCGCGTGGAATGGGACGAGCTGGTCGGTCCAGGCGACGCTCGCGCAGCCGCTGTCGGCGGTCTACGCAGCGGACGCGGAGCACGCCTGGGCGGTCAGCGACGAGGGCACCATCTACGCCTGGAACGGCCGGACGTGGAGCGCCAGCGCCGACCTCCACCTGCCGCTCACGGCGGTCGCGGGTTCCGACGCCGGCCACGTCTGGGCAGTCGCGCAATCAGGCGAGATCCTCGCCCTCCACGCGGCCGACTGGACCGTCGCGTACCGGGCGCCGACCACCCTCAGCGGGATCGCCGCGTTCGATCCGACCAACGTGTGGGCGATCGGTTTCGACACGATCTACAGCACCGTCGACCAGGGTTCCGCGCCGTCGGACTGGACGGCCTCGGGGCTCTGAGCCGGCGGTCGCCCGCGTCCTGGCATCACTCGACGTCCGGACACGGGCGGACTGTCCGGTTGCGCTCCTGCGAACGCAACCTCTCATGGCGACGGCAGCCGTGGGGACGCGACGGCCGCCCTCGTTCGGTCAGCTGAGGCGGATCGGCGCCCCGGACTGATCGTGGGGAAGATCGACGCACTCCACGCGGCAACCACGCGCGTCCCGCCCATCGAATGGGTGGAAATGCATCCACGCGGGCTCGTGCTGCGATTCGTCGAGTGTCAGGCGGCAGCCGCAGGCGGCGCACGTGACGGGACCATCGGTCCGAATGAGCGGAATACCAGGGTCGGCGAAGCTGTACATGGCATTGGCCTCCGAGGCGGAGGCTATGTGGCCCGGCCGGCGGTGTCGGCACCATCCGGGATACGGTTGGGTGCCGGATCGGTTACGGCGCGGGACGCGGCCGAAGGCACCATCCGACGGCCCGGATCGACGTGAGCGCCGGCCCCGAGGCGTCATCGAGCTTGCGCCGGAGCCGCGCGAGGTGCGGCTTCAGCCACAGCGGGTCGGGGTCCCGCTCGCCGGGCCAGCCGGCGCCGAGCAGGCTCGCGTGCCCGACGAGTCCGCCTGCGGCTCCGACCAGCGCCTCGAGGAGCCGGTACTCGATCGGCGTGAGGACGAGCGGTGCGGCGCCGACGCGGGCTTCGTGGTGCGCGGGATCCAGCTCGACGCCGCCGAACGACCGGCGCATCGCACGCGGGCCGCCGGACACCACCCCAGCCTCACTCGACTGCCGATCGCCCTGCGGCGCCCGCCGGACCGCGGCCCGGATCCGCGCGAGCAGTTCCTGCTTGCCGAACGGCTTCACGAGATAGTCGTCCGCGCCGAGGTCGAGCGCGCGCACCTTCGCCTCCTCGGCGCGCTCGCCGCTCACGACGATGATCGGCACGTCCCCGCCCTCGGCCCGGAGCTGGGCCGCGACGCTGAACCCGTCGGAACCGGGCATCGCGAGATCGAGCAGCACGAGGTCCGGGCTCTCCTCCCGCCAGCGACGGACGGCCGTCGACCCGTCGTACGCCGTGACGACCTGGTGGCCTTCGGTTCCGACGAGCGCGGTGATCGCGCCGACCATGGCGGGATCGTCGTCGACGACGAGAATCCGCAGCGGGCGGTCCATCACAGGGCCACCGCGGCGGCCAGCGCGACGACGAAACGCGCGCCGCCGGTCTCGGTCGGCTCGCACCACAGCCGGGCACCCATCGCCTCTCCCAGCCGCCGTGCCGCGTACAGGCCGATCCCGGAACCGCGAGCGGCGCCCGTCTCGGCACGCCGCGCGTACGGCTCGAAGATCCGCTCCCGCCACTCCTCGGGCACGCCCGGTCCCTCGTCCGCGACCGACAGCCGTCCGACGCCCTCCTGGAGGCCGGTCGCGATCGTGATCCGCGACCCCGGCGGCGCGTACTTCACCGCGTTCTCCAGCAGGTGCTCGAGCACCTGCCGCAGGCGGGGCGCGTCGCCGAGCACGCGGAGATCGGGCGTGCCCTCACGGACCATGGTGTGCCGCCGCAGGAGCGGCCCGACCCCGGCGAGCGTCTCGTCGACGATCGCGCCCAGGTCGATCGGGACCAGGTCGAGCGGCGCCGGTTCTTCGGGGCGCACCGAGGCGAGGATCGAGTCGACCAGGCGATCGAGGCGCAGGACCTGCTCCTCGGCGAGGCGGTGCCACTCGCCCGCGTCCGGCACCGTCGCGGCCCCGTCGGCCACCGCGTCGGCGAGGAGGTCGAGGTACGCACGGACGACGGCGAGCGGTGTCCGGAGCTCGTGGGTGACGAGCGCGACCAGCTCGGCCTGCGCGCGTTCGAGTGCCTTCAGCGACGCGACCTGCGCCTCGGCCTCCCGTTGCAGGCGACCCTTCGCGACGATCCCGGCCAGCAGGTCCCCGATCGCCCGGAGCTGCGCGACGTCCCGCTCCGAGAAGCGCCGCTGGCGTTCGGTCTGCACGTTGAGCACGCCGACGACCTGGTCGTTCCAGGACAGCGGAACGGACAGCATCGAGGCCACGAACCGGCGCTGGTCGAGGCCGCGGACCCACAGGAACCGGTCGTCCGAGCGGACGTCCTCGATGGCGCTCGGCTCTCGCGAGGCGGCGACGCGGCCCGTGATGCCCTCCCCGAACGGCACCCGCGCGCGGCCGATCTGGTGCCGGTCGAGGCCGTTCGTCGCGGCCAGCGTGAGCCCGAGTCCGTCGCGGTCGAGCAGGTAGAAGGAGGAGACGTCGGCGTTCAGCGCGTCGCGCGTGCCGTCCACGACGATCGAGAGCAGGTCCTCCCACGTCCGGGCCGTCGTCGCCAGGCGGAGGACCTCGTGCAGGAAGCGGAGCTCCTCGAGCTGCCGCCGGTCGCTCTCGACGTCACCCGCGGCGGGCCGGGCAACTGCCGCGGGCTGGGTCACGGCCGCGGACTGGGTCACGGCCGCGGGCTGCGCGACTGCCGAGGGGGCGCCTGCCTGCGCCGGCTGACCGTCGGGGCTCGGAACGCCCCTCGCTGGGGACGGCCCCTCGTCATCCGGCCCGGCGGGCCAGCCCCGAGCCGCGTCGCGGTCGATCGTCTCCACGGCGCCAGTTCACGACGCCGGAGGCTCGCTGTCAAACGAGGCCGCGGAGGCCAGGTCCGGTCGAGGGTTTCAGGTCCTGGGATCGACGGTCGGCAACGCGGCGGCGGTCAGGATCGCGTTCACCTCGACGACGTGCCAGACAGAGGTGGCCGACGACCGCCCAAAGCGGCCGCCGGTCGGGCCCGGCGGACAGGGCGAGCTGGTCGGTGGTCAGCGGAGCGATCGCCTCCCGCAGCCGCCGGTCGATGTCGCGCCATCCGCCGAACGCGGGCCGGATCGATCGTTCGGACATCGAACCTCCCTCACTGCCGTCCCGCACCCAGGAGGGCATCGCGGACCACGACCGCCTGGTTGTGCTCCTCGTCGGCCGCCCCGTATACGAGCGTCAGTCGTCCGTCGGCGGCCAGACGGGCCAGTCGGTCGAGGGCCGCGCGCCGCTCCGGTGCGCGAAGCTCCTCGCGGTACCGGGCCTGGAACTCGTCCCATCGCTCCGGGTCGTGCCCGAACCAGCGCCGCAGCTCGTTGCTCGGGGCGACGTCGCGCTCCCACGCCGCGAGCTCGAGTGCCTGGCGGGACCGGCCCCTCGGCCAGACGCGATCCACGAGCACGCGCGAGCCGTCCGCCGGATCCGGCCGTTCGTATGCGCGCTTCAGCCGTACGTCCATTCCGCGAGTGTCTCACCGGAGCCCTTCGAGCGGCGTGAGGGGCCGGGCCCGGCCCGGCGGC
>JAKAAV010000036.1 GCA_021802185.1 Chloroflexota bacterium
GCAGGAAAAGGAGGAGCGGCATGATGAACGCGATGTTGTAGAGCACGAGGAGCGCCAGCCCGACGATCCCGCCGCCCGAGGCGTGGAGCACCGCGATCACGTCGAGGTAGATCGCGCCTGAGCAGGGCACCGTGCAGATGCCCACCAGGACGCCCGCCAGGAGCATTCCGGCCAGGCCGCCGCGCTGCATCGCCTTGTTCATCCAGCCGTGCGTCCCCGAGGGTGCGGCCATCGTGGGGCCCCAGCCGGGCAGGAACACGTCCTTCAGCATCCACACCGCCATGAGGAGCGCGACCACCGCGGCGACCCGGGCCACGATGTGGTCCTGCCCCAGCCATGACAACGCGCTGAACAGTCCCAGCCCGATGAGGAAGTACGTCACCACAACCGCGCCCACATAGAGCGAGCCCGCGCCGAGCAGCGTGCGGCGGGCCGAGGCGGTCGGCGTTCCGTCCGAGGTGACCGCGTTCACCAGGGTGAGCGTGTACGTCGCGAACAGCACGAGGAGGGCGAAGGCGCAGGGGTTGAAGCCGTCGGCGAAGCCCGAGGCCACCACGATGGGCGCCGTCAGGCCGCCGAACTTCGCGGTCTCGAATGGCACGAGCGCGACGGTCGCGAGCGAAAGCGTAGCCGCGATCGCGAGCCCGCTGAACAGGACGAGCGCGGTACGCGGCAGGCCGGTGCCCTTTGCCAGCGTCACCCACCGCGGCGCGGACGATGCCACTACAACCGGAGCTGCGGTCGGACGACGGCCGGACGGCGCACCGGCGGCCTGATGGTTCGCATGTTGCGCCATGATCAGGCCGACACGCGGAGGGTGCCGTGCATGGTCGGCGAGGCCTTCCCGCCGCAGCAGGTGTTGCAGTAGAAGTCGTAGTCTCCGGGCGTCGTGGGGGCGGTGAACTCGTACTGCTGCCGTGCCTCGGCGGGGATCTTCACGTAGATGTTCTGGCTGTCCATGATGAACGTGTGGACGCCGCCCCCATCGAGGTGCATGGCGTTGTCGGTGTTCCAGAAGTCGAGCTTGACCGGCTGCCCGGCCTTCGCCTGGATCACCTTCGGATCGAACCCGTCCATGGAGAGCCGCACCGGCAAGTACCCTGCGGCAGACGAGGTCCCGCGCTGCCCCAGGAAGACGGACGCGGCCAGGTACGTCCCTGCCCCCAGGATCACGACGACGACGAGGCCGAACGCCACGAGGCGGGGGATCAGTGCCCGGCGACGCTGCTGCGCATCCGTTTGCAGGCGCTGCTCTTCTTCGCGCTCGACGATCTCCCGCTGCTGCGCACGGCGTGCCGCACGGGTGGTCATGGATCCATCCTCCGGAATGACGGCGCCGGCATGGCGCGGGCTGACAAACGAAACTCGATCGTCGCGTTCGCGAGGCCACGCGAACGGAGGGGGTTTCGAGGCCGTGCCGTGCCGGGCGCAACGCGAAGGCCCCGAAACCGTGTGCTCATGGCCGCCATCGTTCGCCGCCGGCCTTGGCACAGGGTGAGCCGCAGCTGAGATGACGCTGAGAACGGGCGCAGCCGCCGGCCGCGCGGGACGATCTGCGCGATGATGCTCGCGCAGATCTCAGCGCTTTCTCAGTTCATGCTCAGCTAATCTGGCGACACTCACGGTCAGGCGCTGAAGGTAGCGACGGTGAGTGTATGAGAAGAAGGCTGGACCGATGAGCGAGACGCCGCGCATCCTGGTCGTCGACGACGACGAGCGGATCCGCTCCACCGTGCGGCGCGGCCTGGTCTACGAAGGCTATCGGGTGGTCGAGGCCGCGTCTGGTGAGGAGGGCCTGGAGAAGGCGCGCGAGCACCTGCCGGACCTCGTCATCCTCGACATCATGCTGCCCGGCATCGACGGACTTGAGGTGTGCCGCCGCCTGCGCGCGGGCGGCGGGGAGCTCGCGATCCTCATGCTGACCGCCCGCGACGAGGTCAAGGACCGCGTCACCGGCCTCGAGACCGGCGCGGACGACTACCTGGTGAAGCCGTTCAGCTTCGAGGAACTGCTGGCCCGCGTGCATGCGCTGCTCCGGCGGCGCGCCGCGCCCGCGGGCGAGATCCTGCACTTCGGCGACCTTGAGCTCGACGTCGATGCCCGCGAAGCGCGCAGGGATGGCCGGCCGATCGAGCTCACCACGACCGAGTACAACCTGCTGCTGCTCTTCATGCGCCACCCGCGGAAGGTCCTCACCCGGGACGTGATCATGGACCGCGTGTGGAGCTACGACTTCGGCGGTGAGTCCAACGTGCTCGAGGTGTACGTCCGCTACCTGCGCAACAAGCTCGAGGCGGAGCGGGGCTCGCGGCTCATCCACACCGTGCGCGGCGCGGGGTACGTGCTGAAGGAGTGAGGCTCCCCGCCCGGCACCTGCCCCTGCGGACGCGGCTCGCGCTCCTCTACACGACCCTGCTGGCGATCGCGCTCATCGTGTTCGGCGGGGGCCTCTACCTCGTCCTCGATAATGCGCTCTCGAACAGCTTCAATCAGACGCTGCTGGGCAACGCCGAGCACGCCCGCGGCGCCTTCGCGGCCGATGTCGGGCCGAATGGCCAGCTCGATCCCTCGCCGCGGCTGCTTGCCCAGTTCGCCGCGACCGGTGGTCGGGTCGAGGTCCTGTCACCGACCGGAACCATCCTCGCCGACTCCGCACCGCCGGGGACACCACCCATGCCGATCAACGCCGGCGACCTTGCGCTGGCGGCCCGCAACGAGCACGGGGTCCACGACGTCTCGGTGGAGGGCGACACCAAGCGGCTCACGATCGAGCCAATCGACTCGGTGAGCGGGCAACTGCTCGGGTACGTCGCGTGGGCGGAGTCCACCGGCTCCCTGCGCGATCTCCTCCGCACCGTCTCCATCGCACTCGTGGCCGGCGGGATCCTGGTGGCCGTGCTGGCCTTCGCGGCGGGCTGGCGGCTGGCGCGGCAGGCGCTGGCGCCGGTCGTCGAGGTCACCGACACGGCGCGTGCGATCTCGCTTTCGGGCGACTTCGCCGCCCGCGTGGAAGCCGGGCCGCCAGGCGACGAGATCAGCGAGCTCGCGGTTGCATTCAACGAGATGCTGTCCGCCCTCGAGGCGAACCACCAGGCGCTCCAGCGGTTCCTGGGCGACGCGTCGCACCAGCTGCGGACGCCGCTCACCACGATCCGCGCGAGCCTCGACCTCGCACAACGACTGGGCCTCGACGAGACGGAGCGCCGTGCGATTCTCGGGGATGCGCAGGCGGAGGCGGGTCGTATGGCGCGCCTCATCGGGGACCTGCTGGCGCTCGCACGGGCTGATGCAGGCGCCAGGCTGTCGTTTGCACCGGTCGAGATCGACGCAGTGCTCCTCGAGTGCGTCCGCGAGCAGCGCCAGGCGGCGGAGCACGTGCGGATGACCGTCGAGAAGCTGGAGCCCGCGATCGTGGACGGGGACCGCGACCGGCTGAAGGAACTGTTCCTCATCCTGCTCGAAAACGGGGCGCGGTACACGCCCCCCGGCGGCAGCGTGTCCGCCAGCCTCGAGATCCGGGACGGCCAGATCGTCGTCGGCGTCGCCGACACTGGCATCGGGATCGACGAGGCGGACCGTGCGCACCTGTTCGAGCGCCTGTACCGGGGCCGCCGGGCGCGCGAGATGCGGCCGTCCGGGACCGGGCTCGGGCTCGCGATCGCGCACTGGATCGCCGAGGCGCACGGCGGAACGATCGCGCTCGAACCCCATCCTGGCGGCGGCACGCTGGCGGTGGTCACGCTGCCCGAGCGGATGCCGTGAACGAGAACCCGCTCCGCAGCCCGCGCGTGCTCCTCGTCGACGACGAACCGCCCATCGCCGAGCTCGTGCGCGGCTACCTGGAGCGCGAGGGCATGGAGGTCCACTGGCGGGCCGATGGCCCGGCGGGGCTCGCGGCGGCGCTCGACCTCGCGCCGGACGTCGTGGTCCTCGACGTGATGCTGCCGGCCATGGACGGCTTCGAGGTGTGCCGGCAGCTCCGCACGTTCTCGGACGCGTACGTCCTCATGCTCACCGCGCGAACCGACGAGATCGATCGCGTGGTCGGCCTGTCCGTGGGCGCCGACGACTACGTGCTGAAGCCGTTCTCACCGCGCGAGCTGGTCGCGCGCATCAAGGCGCTTCTGCGTCGCCCGCGGACGCCGTCCAGGGAATCTGCGCCCGCCGTCGCCGCCGACGGAACCCGACCGCTGACGACGCCCCGGGACAACGCGGTGAGCGCGGCGAGCGGCTGGACGCGCGGCGACCTGGCGGTCGACCTGCGGCGGCGGAGCGTCACCGTCCGAGGCAGACCCATCGACCTCACGACGCTCGAGTTCGAGCTGCTCGCGCTGCTCTCCCGGGAGCCGGGCGTCGTGTTCACGCGTCAGCAGCTGCTCGATGGGCTGTGGGGTGTCGACTACGTGGGGGACGAGCACGTGGTCGACGTCCACGTGGCGAACCTCCGGCGCAAGCTCGGCGATGATGCCGCCCATCCCGAGCACGTCGAGACGGTCCGGGGCGTGGGCTACCGGTATTCGGGCGGCAACGACCCCTCGGCCAGGATGGCTTGACGGAATCTTGAGCAAACGCCACATCGACGGTTGAGAAACGGCGACCAGGCTGCGAACGTCCGGACGGAATCCGGCTGCCAACGACAGTCAAGGAGTGACGCTGATGATGTACGGGTTCGGCTGGGGCGGGGGCCTCGGCGGTTGGGTCATGATGCTGGGAGGCCTCGCGCTCCTCGTGGGCCTGGTGGTCCTCGTCGTCTGGGGCGTCGGAGCGGCCTGGGCGAGGCCGGGGCGCCGCGGCGGCGACGGCGACGGCGACGGCGACGGCGACGGCGGAGATCGTGCCGCCGCCATCCTCCGGGAGCGCTTCGCCCGCGGAGAGATCAGCGAAGCGGATTACGAGCAGGCACGCAAGACGCTGGGTCTCGGGTGATGGATAACCGCAGGCTGGGCTGGCTGGGAGCGGGGCTCGTCGCGATCGGAGTCGTCGCGATCGTCGCGGGCGCGGCGATCGGCGGAACGGGAGGCCCGGCGTGGCCGTACGCTGGCATGGCCGGCTGGGGCCCTGGGATGATGGGCGCCTGGGGCGGCGGCACGGTCACCGCCTCGGCGGTGCCCCGGTCCTCCGCTGACGGCTCCAACCCGTCCGCGAACGGCGTGCACCTGGCCGGCTCGCAGTTCTCGCCCGCAACGATCACCGTGAGCGTCGGCACGAGCGTCACGTGGCTCAACGATGACTCGGTGCCGCACACAGTGACCGCGAGCGACCGCTCGTGGTCCTCCGGATACCTCGCCCCGGGAGCGACCTACGAGCGGACGTTCACCCGCGCAGGCACGTACTCGTACGTGTGCCTCTACCACCCCTGGATGCTCGGCACGCTCACGGTGCAGTGATGCGCGTCCCGCCGCTCGGCTTCCGCGGGCGCCTGCTGGCCGTCAACCTGGCGGTCATCGCCGTCGGGGCGGTGGTCGTGTTCGCGGGCGTCGGGCTCATCGCGCCCGGCCTGTTCGATGCGTCGATGGGCCAGGCCATGGGCGGCCCGAGCGGCATGGGGATGGACGCCATGATGGGCGCCGCGGTGCGCAGCTCGTTCCAGGACGCCGTTCACGGCGCCCTGCTCATCGCCGTCGGCGCCGCCGTGCTCGTCGCCGTCGGACTGAGCGCGATCCTCTCGGCACAGGTCGCGCGGCCCATGGGCCACCTCGCCCGGGCCGCCCAACGAATCGCCGGCGGTGACTACGGCGAGCGCGTGGAGGTCGGGAGCGGGGATGAGGTGGGACGGCTGGCGGCCTCGTTCAACCAGATGGCCGCGTCACTCGCGGCCAACGAGCAGCGGCGGACGCAGCTCGTGGGCGACGTCGCCCACGAGCTGCGCACCCCGCTGGCCACCCTCAACGGGTACCTGGAGGGGCTCGAGGACGGGGTGGTGAAACCGGCGCCCCAGACGTGGACGCTGCTCCGCACCGAGACGGGCCGCCTTACGCGCCTGGTCGATGATCTCCAGCAGCTCTGGCGGGCGGAGGCGGGCCAGCTCCCGCTGGCTCCCGTTGCCCTCGAACCCGGCCCGTTCCTGGAGGGGGTGTCGATGCGATTCGCCGTGCCTGCTCGCGAACGCTCGGTCGCGCTCCGTGTCGATGCCGAGCCGCACCTTCCGGCAATCCGCGCCGACCCGGAGCGGTTCGGGCAGGTCCTCGACAACTACGTGGCCAACGCCCTCCGGTACGGACCCGCCGATGCCGAGGTCCTGCTGCGGGCACGCCGGGAGGCGGACGGCGTGACCTTCTCGGTCATCGACCATGGCCCGGGGCTCACCGTGGAGCAGGCGGACCGCGTCTTCGAGCGCCTCTATCGGGTCGATCCGTCCCGCTCCCGCGCGCTTGGGGGATCCGGGATCGGCCTGGCCGTGGCGAGGGCGCTCGCGACGGCCATGGGTGGCCGAGCCTGGGCCGAGAGTGCCGGTCCTGGTCTCGGAGCCACGTTCTCGGTCTGGCTGCCAACCGCCTCAGGAGACCGAGCCCGCAGGTAGGCTGACTCGCGGCCTCGCAGGGGAGCGGAGGTGTGATCCTCGAGCAGCCCGTGGGCACGCATCCAGTCGTCGTTGTAGAGCTTCGACAGGTAGTTCCTCCCCGTGTCGGGCAGCAGGACGACGATAACGGCTTCACGCCCCTCGGGAGCGGCGGTGAGCTCCCGGGCCACCGTGAGCGCCGCGACGAGCGCGGTTCCCGAGGACTCTCCAGCGAGGATCGCCTCGGCACGAGCCAGCCGACGTGCGGCGAGGAATGCTTCGCGGTCGGATACCCTGATCCAGCGGTCCACGATCGAGCGGTCGAGCGTGTCGGGAAAGAAGTCTTCCCCCACGCCCTCGGTGAGGTACGGCCGCGGAACGTCGCCCGAGAAGACGCTTCCCTCGGTGTCCGCGCCGACGATCCGCAGTGCGGGGTTGCGCTCGCGCAGGAAGCGACCCGCGCCCGTGATCGTGCCGCCGGTCCCGGCCCCGGCCACGAAGTGCGTGATCCGGCCCGCGGTCTGCTCCCAGATCTCGGGACCAGTGGTGCGTTCGTGGGCCGCCGGATTCGCCTCATTCCAGTACTGGCCCGGCATGAAGGCGCCGGCGATCTCTGAGGTGAGCCGCCTCGCCACCGAGTAGTAGCTGTCGGGCGACTCCGGCGACACGTCCGTGGGGCAGACGATGACCTCCGCCCCGTACGCTCGGAGAAGTGCGCGCTTCTCCTCCGACTGCTTGTCGGCCATGACGAAGACGCAGCGGTAGCCGCGGAGGGCGGCGGCCATGGCGAGGCCGATTCCCGTGTTCCCGCTCGTCGGCTCCACGATCGTGCCGCCCGGACGCAGAAGCCCGGCGCGCTCGGCGGCCTCGATCATCGTGAGACCGATGCGATCCTTCACCGAACCGCCCGGGTTCAGCATCTCGAGCTTCGCGAGGACGAGCGGCTGGCGATCGAGCGGCCCCAGGTCGCGTGTGACCCGGGCCAATCGAACGAGCGGCGTCTCGCCAACGAGCTCGAGGACGGACGTCGCGTAGCGCATGGGGGCGGTCGACCCCGCCCGGAACGGGGATGCGATCACTGCAGGACCTCCGAGGTGGAGCTGGGCGCGCGGAGGGGATCGGCCGGAACGTCGCGCGAGAGGACGGCAACCGAATGAGGGACGCCGAAGGGGCGTTCGATCGCGTGCGGGAGCCTGCCGAGGGGCACGGGCACCCCGTCGACCACGATCTCGCCGTCGGGGAACACGCGTCGCAGTGCCGGCACAGCGCCCGCGATCGCGCTGTGCCTTCCAGCCTCCCGCAGGCCGCAGTGCACGAGACCGAACCCGAGCCCCTCCTGATCGGCGACCTCACGCAGCGACAGGTAGCGCCCGGTGCGCCGCTCGATGCCGTGGAAGTCGAAGAGATGGATCCAGAGCTGGAACGTCCGCTCGCGCGTGGCCAGCAAGCGGATCAGCGCGGCCCAGAACAGGTCGCGCGTACCGTCCGGGGACGCATGGAAGAAGCCGGGCTCGCCCGGCAGCAGCGGCGGGTTCGTGAAGAACTGTCGGGCCGGAGGCAGCGGCACCTCGAACACGCTACCGGTGATGCTCCGGAACCTGGCGCCCAGGCCGCGTCGGGCGGCGACGGTTTCGGCGCGACGGCACGGCTCGGGGGCAATGTCCACGCCGAGGATCGAGACGTCCGGGCGCGCCGCCAGGACCGCGAGCGAGACGCCGCCCTCGCCGCACCCGATGTCGAGCGCCGGGCCGCCCAAGGCTCCCGCGATGACGGCAGCCGCCAGGGATCGCGCGTCGTCGAGATGGTGATGGCAGCAGATCGGGGTCGGCGCGGTGAGTGGGTGGACGTGTGGGATGGACGCGATCGCCATGACGGAGGCACTCCGATACAGATCCTGGATGGGCTCGCAGGTCGCGCCCGGTCCGACCCGGCAACGCGGCCTTGTGCGATCGGCGGCGTTCCCGTCTGCGTCCAGGAATCGCGGGGCCGCAGCTCAGCGAACGAGCTGCGGCCCCACGCCGGCTGTGCCTCTCGCGTGTCCGATCAGGACGCGCTCGGACCCAGATCCGTCTCCACGGCGCGGCGGGGCCGCCGCGAACACGTACAGGAGCGTCCGGATCCGTTCATCGTGCAAGACAGCCTCTACCCATGGAAGGGGCCCGCGCACGTGCCGTTCGTCCCATCTCGCGACATGGGCCAACTCCGGATGCCTCTCGAACCCGCCTGCGCTTGCCAGCCGCCGGACCCTTTCTTCGATGCCGTTCAGGCGAGCCTCAGGCGCTTCTCAGCCGGCAGAGGGACGCTGCGCCCATGTCAGAGCAATGGGTTCGCATCCCGATCCTCGACCTCGGATGTGCTGCCAGCGCACCTGGTCTGGAGCGGCGGCTTGCCCGGCTTCCCGGCGTCCGAGAGGTTGCGGTGAACCCGGCCACGGAGGCAGCGTACATCCGGTACGACTCGCGCGCGATCAGCGTCGAACGCCTCCGGGAAGCGCTTGAACGCGAGGGCTATCGCACCGCTGCCCCGGTCGGGGCGTGACGGCGGCGAGCGCCCGGTGCTGCTCGCCGCTCGGAACCTGGCCCGCGACCGCGTCCGTCTCGCCCTGAGCGTCATCGGCGTCGCGCTCTCCGTCATGCTCATCCTGCTGCTCGGCGGATACCGGGCGGGGATCTACCGGCAGACCGCCACGTACCTCGACCACGCGCCCGGCTCGGTGGTGGTCACCGAGCGGGGGGTGCGCGACTTCCTCGCCACGACCTCGGTCCTGCCGGCAGGCGCAACTTCGGCGGCCGCCACTACCCCGGGCGTTGCGCGCGTCGTGCCCATCCTTTCCCAGTCCGCAATCCTCGAGCTGCACGGGCGGAAGGAGCTCGCCCAGATCGTCGGGTACGACCCGGGTCTCGGCGGCGGGCCGTGGAGCCTGGCGGCCGGCCGCGAGCCCACCGACGACGGCGAGGTGGTCCTCGACCGGGTCATGGCCGGCGAGCACGGGCTCCACGTGGGCGACCGGATCACGGTGCTCGACCGCGAGCTGACCGTGGTCGGCCTGGCGAACGACAGCGCCCTCTGGATCGGCTCGCTCGTGTTCGCCCGCCTGTCGACCGTCCAGTCGATGGTCCGGTCACCAGGCGCGGAGAGCTTCCTGTTCCTGACGCCCGCACAAGGCATCTCGGCGGAGGAGCTCCGCGCGCATGTCTCGATTCCGGGGGCAGACGCCGTCCTGAAGGAGGACATGATCGCCGCGGACCAGCGCCTGCTCGCGCGCGTCTACGACGCTGCCATCGGCCTGATGAGCGCGATCGCCTTCCTCATCGGGGTGCTCGTGGTGGGCCTGCTCGTGTACACGGCGACCCTCGAGCGACGGCGCGAGTACGGCGTCGTCAAGGCGATCGGGGCGGGGAACCGTGCCCTGTACCGGATCGTCGGCGTCCAGGCGCTCGTGGTCGGGACAGCGGGCGCGTTGCTGGGCGTCGGGCTCGCGTTCGGCGCGGGCTGGGCGCTCGTCCAGTGGCGACCCCAGTTCCCGGTGTCGATCGACCCGCCGGCGATCGCGATGGCGCTGCTCGCCAGCGTCGGGATGGCGCTCTTTGCGGCGCTCGTTCCGGCCACCGCGCTCGGTCGCCTCGCGCCCGCCGAGGTCTTCCGCTGATGGCCGCGGTCTGGACGCTGGCGCGGCGGAGCCTCACCGCGAGCCCTTTGCGCCTCATCGTCTCGATCGGCGGGGTCGCGCTCGCGCTCTCCCTCATGCTCGCCCTCGACGCGATCGTGGCGGGCGTATCGCGACAGCTCACGAGCTACATCGACGGTGCGGGCGCCGACGTCTGGGTGGCGCAGGCCGGTGTCCGGAACCTCCACATGGTCTCGTCGTGGATCCCGGAATCCGTGACCGGAGAGGTGCAGGCGACGGAGGGCGTCGGCGCCGTCACGCCGATCCTCTACGTCACCGACACGATCGCCGCGAACGGGCAGCGGGCCGTCGTCTACGTCTTCGGCCTGCCCGCGGACGCGACGATGGGC
>JAKAAV010000037.1 GCA_021802185.1 Chloroflexota bacterium
CGTTTCGCGCGCCTCGGCGGCGTCGGGTGGCGGAGGCGGGGCCGCGCGACCGGGTGGCGGAGGCAGGGCCGCGCGACCGGACGGCAGCGGACCGGACCGGGCAGCGGGACGGCCCCGCGGAACGGGGACGCGGACGGACGGTTGCTCGCGCGCCTCGCTCGCGCACCTCGCGGCGCCCCTCGGGCTATCCTGCTCCGGCCGGGCGAACGGACCCGACGGGTGCACGGAGGCTGCCGCTCGTGAAGCTCCAGGAATTCCATGCGCGCGAACTCCTCGCCGCGGCAGGGCTCCCGGTTCCCCCCGGGCGAGTCGCCACGACGCCGGCGGAGGCCGCCGGAGTCGCCCGCGAGCTGATCTCGGACGGGGCGAGCGGGGTGGTCGTCAAGGCGCAGGTCCTGGTGGGCGGCCGCGGCAAGGCCGGCGGCGTCAAGCTCGCATCGACCCCCGAGGACGCCGAGCGCGTCGCGGGCGAGATCCTGGGCATGTCGATCAAGGGCATCACGGTCCGGAAGGTGCTCGTCGCGCCCGCGTCCGACATCCGTCACGAGTACTACCTGGGCGCCGTCCTCGACCGGACCGCACAGCGCATCCTCGTCATGGGATCCGCGGAAGGTGGCGTGGAGATCGAGCAGGTCGCGAAGGAGAAGCCCGAGGCGATCGTCCGCGTGCACGCCCACCCGCACCTCGGGCTCCTGGACTTCCAGGCCCGCGAGGTCGCCCTCGCCCTCGGGCTGACGGGACCGTACCTGGTCGATGCGGTCGCGATCGCGAAGGGCCTGGTCCGCGTGATGGTCGAGAACGACGCGGACCTGGTCGAGGTCAACCCGCTGGCGATCGTCCGCGAGCGGACGGCCGGCGGCTCCGAACGCGACCGGCTCGTCTGCCTCGACGCCAAGATCACGCTCGACGATTCGGCGCTCCCCCGCCATCCGGACCTCGAGGCGCGGCGCGACCTCGACGAGGAGGACGCGGCCGACACCGAGGCGCGCGAACAGGAGATCAACTTCATCCACCTCGACGGGACCATCGGGTGCGTGGTGAACGGCGCCGGCCTCGCGATGACGACGATGGACCTCGTCAAGCGGGCGGGTGGCGAGCCCGCGAACTTCCTCGACATCGGCGGCGGCGCGCGCGCGGACACCGTGGCGGCGGCGATGAAGCTGATCCTGGCGGACCCGCGGGTCGAGGCGATCCTCGTGAACATCTTCGGCGGGATCACGCGCGGCGACGAGGTTGCGCGCGGGCTCGTCGAGGCCAGGTCGCGACAGTCGCGCGACGTCCCCATGGTCGTCCGCATCGTCGGCACGAACGCGACTGAGGCACAGTCGATCCTGCGCGACGCGTCGTTCCGGACCGCTGACAGCCTGGAGGAGGCCGCGGCAGACGCCGTGGCGGTCGCGAAGGCGGCCCGGGGCGGAGGCGGCGGTGCGGCGGCCGGAGGCAGGGTCGCCGGCGGCACGGGGTCGATGACGGAAGGAGCCGCGCGATGAGCATCCTGGTCGGCCGCGACACCCGGCTCGTCGTGCAGGGGATCACCGGTCGCGAGGGCGAGTTCCACTCCAGGCAGATGCAGGCGTACGGCACGCAGGTCGTGGCGGGCACGCGGTTCGGCAAGGGCGGGCAGCGGGCGCTCGAGGGGACCGTCCCGGTGTTCGACACGGTCCGCGAGGCCGTCGCCGAGACGGGCGCGAACACGAGCGTGATCTACGTTCCGGCGCCATCCGCTCCGGACGCGATCCTGGAGGCCGTCGACGCCGGGATCGCGCTGGTCGTCTGCATCACGGAGCGGATCCCGGCCCTCGACATGCTGCGGGTCATGCCCGTCGTGCGCGAGGCCGGGGCGCGCCTCATCGGTCCGAACTGTCCCGGCCTCACATCCCCGGGGCGCGCGAAGGTCGGGATCATCCCGGGCTCGATCCACCTCGAGGGCTCGACGGGCGTCGTGAGCCGGTCCGGCACGCTGACGTACGAGGTCGTGCAGGCGCTGACGGACGCCGGGATCGGCCAGTCGACGTGCGTCGGGATCGGCGGCGAC
Source organism: Chloroflexota bacterium (assembly GCA_021802185.1). GTDB lineage: Bacteria > Chloroflexota > Limnocylindria > Limnocylindrales > CSP1-4 > JAJYNJ01. Next base: position 2,036 of record JAKAAV010000037.1, read on the forward strand.
CCGATCGTCGGCACGACGCATCTCGATGTCCTCAAGCTGTTCGCCGAGGATCCCGAGACGAACGCGGTCGTGCTGATCGGCGAGATCGGCGGCAGCGCCGAGGAGGAGGCGGCGGCGTGGGCCGCCGATCACCTGAAGGGCGTGCCGAAGGCGGCGTTCATCGCCGGCCGGACCGCGCCCGAGGGCAAGCGCATGGGTCACGCCGGTGCCATCATCAGCGGCGGGTCCGGGACCGCGGCCGCGAAGGTCGCGGCGCTCGAGGCCGCGGGGTTCCGGGTCGCGGAGACGCCGGGCCAGATCGCGGATCTCCTCAGGGAGCAGGGCGCGGAGCCGGCGGCGCGCGGAGAGGTGCCGGCCGGAGCTCAGTAGCGGCGGGCAGCCTTCACTTCGAGGCGGCGATGCCCGCTGCCGAGCCCGTTCAGTAGCCGAGCGCCGCCCAGGCCGGCCCGCCCGGCGCCTCGATCAGTTCGACGAGCACGCCGTGGCAGCTCCGGGGGTGCAGGAACGCGACCGGTCCCTCGGCGCCGCGCCGCGCGGCGTGGTCGATGAGCTCGACGCCCGCCGATTCCATGCTCGCGAGCGCCGCTGCGATGTCCGGCACCTCGAAGCACACGTGGTGGAACCCCTCGCCCCGGCTCTCGAGGAAGCGCGCGACGCCGGTCGCCGGATCGACCGGCTCGACCAGCTCGACGCGGCTCGGCCCGACGGGCAGGAACGCGATCCGGACGCCGTCGGACGGGATCGGCACGATCGAGTCGAGGTCGAGCCCGAGCGTGTCGTGGTAGAAGCGCACGGCATCGTCCATGTTGCGCACGACCACCGCGACATGGTGGATCGCGCCGAGAGCGTGGCGCTCGGCAAGGTCGTCCGGGGTCATCCGCTCTCCTCTGGACCGTGATCGACTCTAGACCGTGACCGACTCGCGGTGCTCGCCCCACACTGCGCGCAGCGCATCGCTCATCTCGCCGAGCGTCGCGCCGCCGTGGACGGCCTCGATGAGCGCGGGCATCACGTTCTCGTCGCCCGCGGCCGCGGTCCGGACGTGCTCCATCGCGCGACCCCATGCTCGTGCGTCGCGCTCGGCACGCACGCGCCGGACCCGCTCGACCTGGCGCCCCTCCTCCCCCGGGTCGATACGCTGGATCGGCGGCGCGGGGACGGGCTCGTCGACGAACCGGTTGACCCCGACGACGATCTCCTCGCCCGCCTCGACGGCGCGCTGGCGCCGGTAAGCCGACTCCTGGATCTGGCGCTGCTGGTACCCCGCCTCGATCGCCGCCAGCGCGCCGCCCAGGGCGCCGATCTCGTCGAGGTACGCCTGCGCGGCACGCTCGAGCTCGTCGGTCAGCGACTCGACGAAGTAGCTCCCGGCGAGCGGGTCGGGCGTCTCGGTCACGCCGGCCTCGTGGGCCAGGATCTGCTGCGTGCGCAGGGCAAGCCGGGCCGACTCCTCGGTCGGCAGGGCGAGCGCCTCGTCGCGCGCGTTCGTGTGGAGGCTCTGCGTCCCGCCGAGCACCGCGGCGAGGGCCTGCAGCGTCGTCCGGACGACGTTGTTCTCTATCGCCTGGGCGGTCAGCGAGCTCCCCGCCGTCTGCGTGTGGAAGCGGCACATCTGGGAGCGCGGGTTGCGGGCCCCGAAGCGGTCTCGCATGATCCGGGCCCACATCCGGCGCGCCGCCCGGAACTTGGCGACCTCCTCGAACAGCTCGCTCCACGCCGCGAAGAAGAACGACAGGCGGCCGGCGAAGCGGTCGACGTCGAGGCCACGGCGCTGCGCGGCCTCCACGTACGCAATCCCGTCGGCGAGCGTGAACGCCAGCTCCTGGGCGGCAGTGGCACCCGCCTCCCGCATGTGGTAGCCGCTGATCGAGATCGTGTTCCATTTTGGCAGCTCGGCCGCACAAAATTCGAAGACGTCAGTGACCAGCCGCATCGACGGCCGCGGCGGGTAGATGTACGTACCCCGGGCGATGTACTCCTTCAGGATGTCGTTCTGGACCGTGCCGCTCACAGCCGCCCGCGGCACGCCCTGGCGCTCGGCGGCCGCGACGTAGAAGGCGAGCAGGATCGGCGCCGTCGCGTTGATCGTCATCGACGTCGAGACGCGGTCGAGCGGGATCCCGCCCAGCAGGAGCTCCATGTCGGCGAGCGAGCTGATCGGTACGCCGACCCGCCCGACCTCGCCCTCGGCCCACGCGGCGTCCGAGTCGTAGCCCATCTGGGTGGGCAGGTCGAAGGCAACCGAGAGGCCCGTCTGGCCCTGCTCCAACAGGTAGCGGAAGCGGCGGTTCGTCTGCTCGGCGCTCGCGAAGCCGGCATACTGGCGCATCGTCCACAGGCGACCGCGGTACATCGTCGGCTGCACCCCCCGCGTGAAGGGGTATTCGCCGGGACGGCCCAGGTCGCGATCCTCGTCGAGCGCGGCGATATCGCCGGGCACGTACACGTCGGCGATCGGGATGCCCGAGGAGGTCACGAACATCTCGCGCCGCTCCGGGTGCTCGGCGACCGCACGGGCGCGCGTCGTCTCGCGCCAGTGCTCGCGCTCCTCGAGGCTCCGCTCGGTGGCGCTCCGGCCGAGCCTTTCGCTCTCCGAGGCGGGTGCGCTCGCCCCCGTCTCCACCCCGGCGCGCGCCTCCGGTGTCATCCGATCACCACCAGCTCGTCTCCCTGCTCGACGCGGACGCCCGGCTCGACGCCAACCCGCTCGATGGTACCCGCGGCGGGAGCGAGGATTTCGTTCTCCATCTTCATCGCTTCCAGCGAGCAGAGACGGGCCCCGGCCTCGACCTCGTCGCCGGCCGCGACGAAGACCCTGGCGATCCGGCCCGGCAGCGGCGCGCGGACGACGCGCGGCCCTGACACGGACGCCCCCGCGGTCCGGCGCGCGCGCTCGCGGAGGGCCGCTCGTCGCGCCGGCTCCAGCGTGACCTCGAAGCGCCACCCGTCGATCACGACCTCCACGCGGCCGACGCCCGGCGACTGTCCGCGCGACGGCGGCACGGGCAGCACGAGGCCGGGCCGTGCGCGAGACTCCTCGTGCACGCCACCCGGGTCCGGGTCCGGATCGGCGGCAGCCATGTTGGCGCCGAGCTCGGGATGCGGCGTGTCGGGCGCGGTGGGTTCGACGTCGACGACGACCGGCGGGTCGGTTTCGACGGTCGCGCGGATGGCATCTGGTCCGGGCAGGTCGCGTGGCGGGATCGTTCCCGAACCGCCGTCCGCGAACGCCGACGCGCGTGTGACCGTACCGTCGCCGGGCTCGTCCGGACGGACGGGCTTCATCGGTTCCATGTGGTGTTCCCGTTCACCCCGTCACCGTCCCCACGGCCGCGTCGCATCGCGGCGACCGGCCTGCCGCCAGGACATCGCTGCCGCGGGCCCCTCCCCTCCGTCACCACGGCCCGTCGCTGCCCCCGAGAGCGACCCCGATCCAGCAGCGGCACTCCCTGCCGCGAGCGCCGCCCACCTGGCGCTGGTGCCATCGTCCGATGGCCGCCCGGCCCTGGGCGAACCGGGCTCCGCCAACGCGCCGGAACGCGCCGTCCCCGCCATCGCCCAGGCCGCAGCCGCCCGAGCCGCCCGCTGCGCCGCCTCCCCGCGAAGCGGGCGCGGATCCCACCGCTCCGCGACGAACGACGTCGACAGCCGCGCCTCGGCGAACGCCGGGTCGGCCGCGAGCCACCCGTGGAACGGCATCGTCGTCTGGATGCCGCCGATCTCGAATTCGCCGAGCGCCCGCCGCAGGCGCGCGAGCGCGGCGGGGCGGTCGGTGGCGACGACGAGCAGCTTCGCGAGCAGCGGGTCGTAGTGCGTCGCGACCGTGTCGCCCTCTCCGACGCCGGCGTCGACTCGTACTCCCGGGCCCCCCGGCTCGCGCCACCGGCTGATCGTCCCCGACGTGGGCAGGAACGAGTTCGCCGGGTCCTCCGCGCTGACGCGGACCTCGATCGCGTGAGCTCGTGGCGACGCCGCGCGCGCCGCCGCCTCCCGGACCTCCGACGACAGAGGCCGCCCTTCGGCGATCCGAAGCTGCTCGTGGACGATGTCGACTCCGGCCACCAGCTCCGTCACGCCATGCTCCACCTGGAGCCGGGTATTGACCTCGAGGAACCATGTGCTGCCGTCAGGTGCGAGCAGGAACTCCGCGGTCGCGGCGTTGCGGAGGCCGAACGCACGCGCCACGGCCACCCCCAACCCATGGAGCCGGCGTCGCGCATCCTCGCCCAGCCCGGGCGCCGGCGCCTCCTCGACGAGCTTCTGATGCCGCCGTTGCACCGAGCAGTCGCGCTCGCCCAGCGCGACGATCGTCCCATCCACGTCGCCGAGGAGCTGCACCTCGACGTGCCGCGCCCCCTCGACGTAGCGCTCGAGGTACACCGCGCCGTCACCGAAGGCCGCCTCCGCCTCTCGCGACGCGGCAACCAGCGCGGCGGCAAGATCCTCCGGCCGATCGACCCGGCGCATCCCGCGGCCGCCACCCCCGGCGGACGCCTTGACCATCAGCGGCCATCCGACTCCCTCGGCGACGTCCAGGACGGACGCCGCGGACTCGAGGCTGCTGACCGGAGCAGGCTCCAGCGTGCCGGGCACGATCGGAACCCCGACTTCGCGCGCGGCGCGCCGGGCCGCGAGCTTGTCGCCGAGCCCGGCCAACGTCTCGGAGGCAGGGCCCACGAACGTGATCCCGGCGGCCTCGCAGGCGGCGGCGAACGGGGCCCGCTCCGACAGGAAGCCGTAGCCGGGGTGGATGGCGTCCGCACCGGATCGACGGGCAGCCTCGAGCACGGCGTCGGCACGCAGGTAGCTCTCGGTGGCGGGCGGTGGGCCGAGCCGCACGGCCATGTCGGCCGCCCGGACGTGCCGGGCGTGAAGGTCCGCGTCGCTGTACACGGCGACGGACTCGAGCCCCATCTCGCGGCACGCGCGGATGATCCTGAGGGCGATCTCGCCGCGGTTCGCGACGAGGACGCGCCGGAGCGGTCGGGTCACGACGGTCACCTGTCGGCGGCCGTATGACCGGCGGTGCTGTCCGCAGCCCCGTCCTGTCTTTGCGCAAAGACAGGGACACCGAGCGCCACCGCTGCGGACGCGAGTCGCTCCCCGGCCATCCTCAGCGTCTCGGGACGCTTGGGGAACGCCAGCCGGACGAGAGACCGGCCGGCGCCCGGCGTCAGGTACAGCGCGGCGCCGGGAACCAGAGCGACGCGGGCCTCGCGGATCAACCAGCCGACGAGCTCCGTCGAGTCCTGGACGCCGAGCGCCCTCATGTGCGGCGAGACGTCGCCGAGCAGGTAGTACGCCCCCTGTGGCGGGGTGGTGTCGATCCCCGCCGAGGCGAAGATCGCGAGCGCGGCATCGCGCCTCGAGCGGTAGTCCTCGCGCGTCCTGTCGTAGTAGTCGGCGCCGAGGCGAAGCGCCGTCACGCCGGCGGCCTGGAACGGGGCCGGCGCGGCGATCGTCATGAAGTCGTGCACCTTCCGGATCGCATCGGTCAGCGGCGGAGACGCGATCGCCCATCCAACACGCCAGCCCGTCACCGCGTACGACTTCGACATCGCGCTGACCGTGACCGTCCGGTCGCTCATGCCCGGCAGGCGCGCAAGAAACCGATGCTGGCCCTGGTAAACGATGTGCTCGTAGATCTCGTCCGTCAGCGCGATCAGGTCTCGCTCGCGGCAGACGCGCGCGATCGTTTCCAGCTCGCCGGCCGTGAACACGCGACCGGTCGGGTTGTGAGGGTTGGTGACGATGATCGCTCGTGTCCTCGGCGTGATCCGCCGCGCGAGGTCGTCGGGGTCGAACGTCCACTCGGGCGCGCGGAGAGGCACCGGCACGACGTGCGCTCCCGCGAGCATCGCGGCCGGCGCGTACGACTCGTGGAGCGGCTCGAACACGAGGATCTCGTCGCCGTCGTCGATGAGCGCGAGGATCGCGGCCGTGATCGTTTCCGTCGCACCACACGCCACGGTCACCTCGGCGTCGGCGTCGATCCCCGGCCAGCCCCGGGCGGCGTACTGGTCGGCGATGGCGCGGCGGAACTCCGGCATTCCCCACGTCACCGCGTACTGGTTCACGTCGTTCCGGATCGCGGCGACCGCCGCCTCCTTGACCTCGTCGGGTGCGGGAAAGTCCGGGAAGCCCTGCGACAGGTTCACCGCGTCGTAGCGGGCGGCGAGACGGGTCATCTCCCTGATCACGGATTCGCCGAAGCCGTCCAGCCGCCGTGCCGCGGCGCGGCGGCGTACCGCGCCAGGCCGCCGCATGGAGCTGGGTCCCTGGGAGCTGGGTCCCTGGGAGCCGGGTCCCTGGGAGCCGGACCGCGCGGACCCGGGTTCCGCTGAATCGGACCCGGGGGAACCGGGCCCAGCGGAGCCGCATCCCGCGAAGCCACCGGTGCCGCCTGTGCCGCGGCCCCGCGTGTCGCCCCTGTCGCCGTGTCTGCCGGGGACCGCGCTCACAGGGGAATGTTCCCATGCTTCCGGCCCGGATTGGTCTCGCGCTTGCCGGCGAGCATGCCGAGCGACTGGATGAGCCGCGGCCGCGTCTGGGACGGCTCGATGACGTCGTCGACGTACCCGCGGGCAGCGGCGACGTACGGGTGTGCGAAACGTTCCTCGTACTCGCGCACCAGCACCGCCCGCTCGGCCTCCGCATCCGGGGCGCCCGCGATCCGGTCGCGGAAGATGACGTTGACTGCCCCCTCGACGCCCATGACCGCGATCTCCGCCGTCGGCCAGGCGAGGTTGACGTCGCCGCGGATGTGCTTGCTGCTCATGACGTCGTAGGCGCCGCCGTACGCCTTCCGCGTGATCACCGTCAACTTCGGGACCGTTGCCTCCGCGTACGCGTACAGGAGCTTCGCACCGTGGCGGATGATCCCGCCGTGTTCCTGCGCGAGTCCGGGCAGGAAGCCGGGCACGTCGACGAAGGTCACGAGCGGGACGTTGAACGCGTCGCAGAACCTGACGAAGCGAGCCGCCTTGTCCGACGCGTCGATGTCGAGCGCTCCCGCCAGGACCATCGGCTGCTGCGCGACGACGCCGGCGCTGTGGCCGCCAAGCCGCGCGAACCCGACGACGATGTTGCGCGCCCACCGCGGATGCAACTCGAGGAATTCTCCGTCGTCGACCACCGAGCCGATGACGCTCTTCATGTCGTATGCGCGCGTCGGCTCCTCCGGCACGATCGCATCGAGTGCCGGGTCGCATCTGTCGACGGGATCTGACGTCGGCCGGAACGGCGGATCCGACAGGTTGTTCTGGGGCAGGTACCCAAGGATGGCGCGCGCGAGGTCGAGGGCGGCAGGCTCGTCGGGGGCGGCGAGGTGAGCGACGCCGCTGATCTCGGAATGGGTCGCGGCGCCACCGAGCTGCTCCCGGTCGACGTCGACGTGCGTAACGGCGCGCACGACGTCGGGTCCGGTGACGAACATGTAGCTCGTGCCCTCGACCATGATCGTCACGTCGGTGATCGCCGGCGAATAGACGGCGCCCCCGGCGCACGGTCCGAGGATCAGCGAGATCTGCGGCACCACGCCGGAAGCCAGCGTGTTCCGCAGGAAGATGTCCGCGTATCCGCCGAGCGACGCGACTCCCTCCTGGATCCGCGCGCCGCCCGAGTCGTTCAGCCCGATGATCGGAGCGCCGACGCGCATCGCGAGGTCCATGACCTTGCAGATCTTCTCGGCGTGCGCCTCCGACAGCGACCCTCCGAACACCGTGAAGTCCTGGCTGAACACGAAGACGAGCCGGCCATCGATCGTCCCGTGCCCGGTCACGACGCCGTCGCCGAGGATTCGCTGCTCGTCGAGCCCGAACTCCTCGGCGCGGTGCAGGACGAACGCGTCGAGCTCGACGAACGACCCCGGGTCGAGCAGCAGGTCGAGTCGCTCGCGCGCCGTCAGCTTCCCGCGCTCGTGCTGCCGGTCGATGCGCTCCTGCCCTCCCCCGAGCAGGCTCTGGGCGCGCATCGCCCGCAGCCGCGCGACCCGCGGGTTCGCCCGGGCCTGGTCGGTCGCCACGGTAGGCCCCCTTCCCTGGTGTCTTTGCGCAAAGACGTCCGGGTATCGTAGCAGCGGCCCATGCGCCGCCCGAGGCGGTGGCCCGTGGGCGACGTCTGCCGCTGAGAACTGGTTCCGTCCGGGGACGTCGCCCGGGCCGCCCGCCCGGTCCTGGCCGGTGGCACTGCTGCGGTCGCGCGAGGCCCGGCACACCGTGCCGCGGGCCATCACTGGGCCCGCCTCGCCGTCCGCCGCAAGCCCGGCGCCGCACGCAGCGCGTGCCCCACCTGTCCGCCTTCGCTGTTCGCGGACTGCGATCCCGCGACGTCGCCGCCCGACAATCGCGCCATCAGTCAGGTCGGATGCGTCCAACG
>JAKAAV010000038.1 GCA_021802185.1 Chloroflexota bacterium
GGCGGCCGAAGTACATGGAGGCGGAGGGCCGGAGCGGCCCGTTCACGCGCGTCGCTCTTCGGGTGGATTCGCGCCGCTTCGTCGACCAGCTCGTGGGGGTGCTGACGCATCCGCTCCCGGCCCCGGTGGCTGCCGCCTGACCTGGCGCCCCACCACAGGTACCGCGCACGCAGGAGGGAATCGTGCCACAGAAGATCATCCTCGACGTCGATCCCGGCCACGACGACGCGATGGCGATCCTGCTCGCCAACGCATCGCCCGAGATCGATCTCCTCGCGATCACGACCGTCGCGGGCAACCAGACGCTCCCGAAGACCACGCTGAACGCGCGCCGGGTGTGCAGCCGCGCTGGGATCCACGACGTCCCCATCGCGGCCGGGTGCGACCGGCCGCTCGTCCGCGAGCAGCGCGTCGCCGCGAACATCCACGGGGAGTCCGGCCTGGAAGGCCCCACATTCTCGGGCGAGCCGGACGTGCCGCTCGACCCGCGCCACGCCGTCGATCTCATCGTCGAGCTGCTCATGGCGTCGGACGGCGACATCATGCTCGTGCCCACCGGGCCGCTGACCAACATCGGCATGGCGATGCGCCGGGAGCCGCGGATCCTGCCGAAGATCCGCCACATCTCGCTGATGGGCGGCGCGTGGGGCTTCGGCAACCAGACGCCGTCGGCCGAGTTCAACATCCTCGTGGACCCGGAGGCCGCCCGCATCGTGTTCGAGAGCGGCGTCCCGCTCACGATGTGCGGTCTGGAGCTGACGCACCAGGCGAAGGCGACGCCCGACATCATCCAGCGCTTCGCCGACCTGCACACCCCGCTCGGCGACTTCGCGGTCGAGATGCTTCAGTTCTTCGCCAGCACGTACAGGCGGATGCACGGCTTCGACGGGCCGCCGCTTCACGATCCCACGGCGGTGGCCTGGGTCATCGACCCGACGATGGTCGAGACGCAGCCCGCGCACGTCGATATCGAGACGCACGCGGAGTTCTCGTACGGCCGGACGGTCGTCGATCTGCACGACGTGCTCGGGTTGCCGAAGAACGTGCAGGTCGCGACGAAGCTCGACGTGCCGCGCTTCTGGGACCTGATGGTTGGCGCGATCGCGAGCTACGGCGCGTGAGCGGACCCACGGCGGGCGCGGGGGGCGTCGGCCGCCGGCCGATCATCCTCGACTGCGATCCGGGACTTGACGACGCCTTCGCGATCCTGCTCGCGGCAGCGTCGCCGGCGATCGACCTGCGGGCGATCACGACGGTGGCCGGCAACCACACGGTCGACCGGATGACGCTCAACGCGCGCCGGATCTGCACCGTGGCCGGCATTCGCGACGTCCCGATCGCGCAGGGCTGCGACCGGCCGCTCGTCCGCGCCCAGGTCGTCGGCAGCGACATCCACGGCGAGTCGGGACTCGACGGGCCCACGTTCGGCCCGCCCGAGGTCGACGTCGACCCGCGCCATGCGATCGATCTCATCATCGAGCTGGTCATGGGGGCGGATGCGCCCATGACCCTGGTCGCCGTCGGGCCGCTGACGAACGTCGCCACGGCGCTGCGGCGGGAACCGCGACTCGCGTCCCTGCTCCGCGAGATCTCGCTGATGGGCGGCGCGTGGGGGCTCGGCAACAGGACGCCGGCGGCGGAGTTCAACATCGTGGTCGACCCGGAGGCCGCGCGTATCGTCTTCGAGAGCGGCGTCCCGATCACGATGTGCGGGCTCGAGCTGACCCACCAGGTCATCGCGACTCCCGGGATCATCGACCGCGTGGCCGCGCTCGGGACCCCGGTCGGCGACATGTGCGCGGCGATGCTCCGCTTCTACGCCGAGACGACCTCGCGCAGGCGACGTTCGTTCGGGCCCGCGCTGCACGATCCGACGGCCGTGGCGTGGCTCATCGACCCGACGATGTTCGAGGCGGAGCCGATGCACGTGGACATCGAGACGAGCGCCGAGTTCTCGTACGGCCGGACGCTCGTGGACGTCGACGACGTGCTCGGGCTGCCGAAGAACGCCGTGGTGCCCACGCGGATCGACGCCGCGCGGTTCTGGGACCTGATGCTCGGCGCGCTGGCGACGTACCGGTGAGCGGCGGGCAAGCCGGCGCCGGCCGCGGGCGGCCCGGCGGCGGGCAGTTCGGCCCAACACAGTCCGGCCGCGAGCGACCGGGCATCGCCCGCACGGACCGGCCCGTCGACGACCTGCTCATCCGGGGTGGCTCGGTCGTCTCGGTCCTGACCGGCGAGACGTTCGAGGCCGATGTCGCCGTGCGCGGGGACCGGATCTCCGCGGTGGTCGCGCCCGGGACGCCGCGCGAGGCACGCGAGCGCATCGACGCCCGTGGCCAGCTCGTCGTGCCGGGCTTCATCGATTCGCACATGCACGTCGAGAGCTCGTTCCTGACGCCGGCCGGGTTCGCGGCGCTGACGCTGCCGCGTGGCACCACGACCGTCCTCGCCGACCCGCACGAGATCGTCAACGTGTGCGGCGCCGATGGTCTGCGCTGGATGCTCGACGAGGGCCGGCGGACGCCGCAGACGATGCTGTTCGGCGTGCCGTCGTGCGTCCCGGCGCTGCCGGGGTTCGAGGTCGCGGGCGCGGAGCTGGGCCAATCCGACGTCGAGGCGCTGCTCGACCTGCCCGGCGTGGTCGGGCTCGGCGAGGTCATGGACTACCGGGCGGTCGTCTCCGGCGACGCGCGCATGGCCGGCGTCGTGGGTGCGGCCCGGGACCGCGGCGCGATCGTCGACGGCCACTGTCCGGGGCTCACGGGCGCGGAGCTGTCCGAGTATCTCGCGCTCGGGATCGACTCGGACCACACGAAGAACCCCGTGCCGGTGGTGGTCGAGAAGGCGCGTCTCGGGATGCACGTGCAGCTGCAGGAGAAGTCGCTGTCCGCCGAGCTGTTCGCCGCGCTCGGGGCGCTCCCGATGCGGCCGCCGATCTCGCTCGTCACGGACGACATCGCACCCGACGCGATCCTCGCGCGCGGCCACCTCGACCACATCGCCCGCCGCGCCGTCGAGCTCGGCATGCCGCCGCTCGAGGCGCTTCGTGCGATCACGCTGACCCCGGCGGGGCGCCTCCGGCTGCACGATCGGGGGTCGGTCACGCCGGGCCGCCGCGCCGACCTGGTCCTGCTGCGCGACCTGCCGGCGTTCGCCGTCGAGACGGTCGTGACCGGGGGCCGGGTGGTCGCGAGGGACGGGGGGCTGGTCGAGGGCGTTCCGGGCATCGCCGACGCCGTCAGTCGCCCGGCAACCGCGTCGGACGCGTCCGACGGCGGCACTCCGTTCGGCGACACGGTGAGAATCGCCCCGCCCGACGCCGCGACGTTCCGCTGGCGCACGACCGCGCCTGACGGGCCACGACGGGAGCTGGCGATCCGGGTCAACGCGGTCGACACGTCCACGCGGATCGACTCCGTCGAGGTGGAGGTGCGAGACGGGGTTGTTCGGCTGCCCCCGGACACGGCGCTCCTGACCGTCATCCACCGGCACGGCGTCGCTCCCGGCCAGGCGTTCGCGCCGGTCGTGGGGCTCGACCTCGGTGACGGCGCCGTCGCGACGACGTACGCGCACGACTCGCACAACCTGCTCGTGCTCGGCACGTCCGCGGAATCGATGGCCGCGGCCGCCAGTGCCGTGGTCCGGGCGCGCGGCGGGATCGCGGTCGCGAGGGGCGGCACGGTCGTCGCGCTGCTCCCGCTCCCGGTCGCCGGGCTCATGTCCGAGGCGCCGGCCGAGCAGGTCGCCGCGGACGCCGGCGCCGTGCGCGCGGCGCTCGACGAGTGGGGATACCGGCACGCGAACGCGTTCATGAGCGTCTCCACGCTCGCGCTGCCGGTCAGCCCGTCGCTCAAGCTGACCGACCGCGGGCTCGTCGACGTCGAGCGGAGGGCGTGGGCGGTCGCGGGCGAAGGCGCATGACCGCGTCCGGCGAGCACATGACCGCGCGGGGCGAGCACATGACCGGGGGAGGGAACACGATGAGGCTCCTCATCGACACTGACACCGCGTCGGACGACGCCGTCGCGCTCGTGATGGCGCTGCGGAACCCTGACGTGACCGTCGAGGCGATCACGGTCGTCGCCGGCAACGTGCCCCTCGACCAGGGCGTGCAGAACGCGCTCTACACCGCGGAGCTGTGCGGCGCGCGCGTGCCGGTCCATGCCGGGATGGCCGGTCCGCTGCTGCGTCCCCTCGAGACGGCGCAGGAGGTGCACGGGATCGACGGGATGGGCGACATCGGGCTCCCGGTGCGCGGAAGGACGCCCGCGCCGGGGCACGCTGTCGACGTGCTGCTGCGCGCGGTCGACGAGTCGCCGGGCGAGCTCACGCTGGTCACGCTCGGCCCGCTGACGAACGTGGCGATGGCGATCCTCCGCGACCCCTCGTTCGCCCGGAGGGTCCGGCGGTGCGTCGCGATGGCGGGCACCGGGGCGCTGCCCGGCAACGTGACGCCGCTCGCGGAGTACAACGTGTGGGTCGACCCGGAGGCGGCGGACATCGTGTTCCGCTCCGGGTTGCCGATCACGATGGTCGGGTGGGACGTCTCCCGCGACTACGCCACGATCGGCGAGGACGAGGTCCTTCGCATGGAGGCGCTGGGGACGGATCTCTCGCGGTTCGCGGTCGCGATCCAGCGGCGCCTGCTCCAGTACTGCCTGACGCAGACGAAGCTGTCGGGCTTCGACCTGCCCGACCCGATGGCGATGGCCGTCGCGATCGAGCCGGCGGTGGCCACGCGCGTCGATCGCCGCTTCGTCGCCGTCGAGACCGGCGGCCGGTGGGGCCGCGGCCAGACCATGGTGGACGAGCTGGAGGTCACCGGGCAGGCGGCCAACCTCGACGTCGTGCGGGCCGCGTCCCGGGAGCGGTTCCTCGGCCTCCTCCATGCCGCGATCGGCTACGCGGGCGAGGGCCCAGCGGCGAGCGTCCCGTCCGGCTCGTAGCGGACCGTTCCGGACATCCCCCGCACGAGTGCGAGGTACTCCGGGATCGAGAGCCTCGGCCGCGAGGATCCGAGCACACTGCGCGCGCCGGCCGCACCGTCCGCGAGCAGGTCGACGACGGTCGCGACGAGCGCCCGGGTCGGGTCGAGGTACGCGGCGTTCTCGTCGACGACGTGGAACGCGGCGCCGTGGATCGTCCCGCCGAACCCGCCCGCGCTGGGGTGGATCAGCGGCATGACCTGCGAGAGGTCCCCGGCGTCCGTCGACGCCGCGATCGGCGGGCGCTCGGCCCAGCCCTCCTCGCCGACGATCGCCTGCGCCCAGGCCGCGAACCGGCGGGCAAGTTCCGGGTTCTCGACGAGCGGCAGGTAGCCCGCCAGCGTGTCGATCTCGACGCCCGTCCCGATCGCGAGCGCCGCGGCCCGCAGGCACCGGTCGGTCACGCCGGCCGCCGCCTGCATCGCCTCGAGCGCGACCGCGCGGACCTGCGTCTCGAGGGTCGTCTCGGCCGGCACCACGTTCACCGCGTCGCCGCCCCGGGACAGGATCGAATGCACGCGCACACGGTCCTCGTCGCGGAACGTCTCGCGCTGCATCCCGATCGCGGTGAGTGCGAGCGAGGCGGCATGGAGCGCGTTCACGCCCTCGTCGGGTGCCGCGGCGGCGTGAGCGGCGCGTCCGAGGAACCGCGTCCGCTTGACAACAAAGCCGGTGCTGCCGGCGGGGATCGAGAGCCGGCGGTCCTCGGGCGACGAGGAGGCGTGGATCAGCATCGCCATGTCGACGTCGTCGAAGACCCCCAGCCGGATGAGCTCGGGTTTCCCGCCGAGGAATTCGATCCGTCCCGCGCGCGCCTGTTCCTGGCGCCAGACCAGGTCGACGAACTCCTCGGCCGGGACCGCGATGAACGCCACGCGGCCGGCGAGCCTGGCCGGAAGATCCGAGCGGACGAGCGCCGCCGCGACGCCGAGCATCTGGGCGATCTGGGCGTGGTGGCCGCACGCATGTGCGGCGCCGGTCGCGCGATCGGCCGCGGGATGGTCCGGGACCGGGAGCGCGTCGAGCTCGCCGAGGATCGCGACGGTGGGCCCGGGGCGGTCGAGATCGAGATCGGCCCGGACGCCGGTCAGCGCGAGCCCCTCGCGGGGCGAGAGGCCCAGCGCGCGCAACCAGTCCGCCACGACGGCTGCGGTCCGGACCTCCCGGAAGCCCAGCTCCGGGTGGGCCCAGATGTCGCGCGCGACATCGAGGATCCCGGGGGCGACCGCGTCGACGGCGGCGACGGACTCGCGCACCTCGGCGGATGGGGCGGCGGGCGGCATGGCACCTCCTGCGTTCGAGCGCGTGCGACCGCGAGAGGCGGTCGGCCGCCCGCGGGATCGGGGTCAAGCGGCGCCCGGGCGTGGTGGCCCGTCCCCGGCCCGGTGCCCGACGAAACGGGAGGGGATGCAGTCGCGGTCCGGGTCAGTAGAGCCAGGGGATGAGGCGGCGCGTGCGTGACCGGTAGGCAGGATAGTCCGCGTAGCGCTCCTCGAGCCAGCCCTCCTCGCGGCGGCTCTTGAGGTCGAAGAACACGCCGAGGACCAGACCCGCCGCGATCGCGAGCGGCGACGCCGTCGCGAGGCCCCAGCCGACGGCCGCCAGCACCAGGCCGCCGTAGATCGGATGCCGGACGAGCGCGTACGCGCCGCGCTGGACGAGCGTCGAACGGTCGCGCGGCCTCGGGACGACGGTCAGGCTGTCGCCGAGATCGAGCACGCCGCGGAGCGCGAGGACCCCGCCGCCGACGATCAGCACGCCGCCGAGCGTGTCGGTCGCGACGCGGACCGGCCCGCTCCACGCCGGGCCGAGGAGCCCTGCGAGCGCGATGGCCACGAACAGCACCGCCTGGATCGCCACGTAGCCTTCGCCGCGCGGGCCGAGGTCTGGGAGGGCACGCCGCATGCGCGGACGGTAGCGCAACCGCGGAGTACCGTCGGACGAGTACCGTCGGACGAGACAGACGGGTGCCACCGGACGGCGGGTCGCGGATAGACTCCGAGCGTGAACGAGCGGACCGCTTCCGGCGAAGGCGCCGCCCCGGGCGTGGGCGAGGCGTCGGCCGGCGAGCTGCGCGGCTCGAGCCTGCAGGAGGCCCTCGCGCCCGAGAGCGTCTGCTTCGGCTGCGGCCCGGCGAACCCCGATGGCCTGCACCTCCGGAGCTTCGAGCGGTCGGGAGAGGTGGTCGCGGAGTGGCGGCCCGAGCCGCGCTACGAGGCGTTTCCCGGGGCGCTGAACGGCGGCATCGTCGGCGCCCTCCTCGACTGTCACAGCAACTGGGCAGCGGCCGTCGCACTCATGCGGCAGGCCGGCGAGGATGCGGTCCCCGCGACCGTCACCGCGTCCTACGAGGTCCGGCTCATCCGCCCGACGCCCACGGCCGGGCCGGTCTCCCTTCGCGCCCGCGTGGTCGATCTGCGCGACGACCGGGCCACGGTGGAGTCGACGCTCGAGGCCGGCGGACAGCGGTGCGCGACCTTCCGCGGCACGTTCGTCGCGGTCCGTCCCGGGCATCCCGCGTTCCACCGGTGGGACCGAACCGGTTCGGCACGACGGGTCCCGCCTGGCCCGGACCGGGCCGGGAGGTGATTCGGGAGGGTCGAGCGCGGAGGTCGGATAGACTTCCCTCTCGGTGAGCATCTCTGCCGACATCGGCATCTTCGCCGTCAGCATCGCAGCAGGCGTCATCGGCGCTCTCGGAGGTGTCGGCGGCGGGATCCTGATCATCCCCGCGCTGACCGTCATCTTCGGCGTCGACATCCGCCACGCCATCGGGGCAAGCGTCGTCTCGGTCATCGCGACGAGTTCCGGCGCTGCCGCGGGGTACGTGCGCGACCGGCTCACGAACCTGCGCATCGGCATGTTCCTCGAGCTCGCCACGACGTCCGGCGCCGTGCTCGGCGCACTGCTCACGACCATCGTGTCGCCGCAATTCCTGTATTTCGTCCTCGGCGTGGTGCTCCTCCTCTCGGGCGGGCAGCAGCTGTGGCGCCTCGGCGAGGAGCTGCCCCCCGACGTGCAGCCCTCGGGTCTCGCGGCGCGACTTGGCCTCGCCTCGAGCTACCCCGACGCGAGACTGGGGCGTGAAGTCAAGTACGAGGCGCGCCGCGTGCCGCTCGGGTTCCTCATGATGGGTTTCGCCGGACTCGTTTCCGGTCTGCTCGGGATCGGGTCGGGCGTGCTGAAGGTGCTGGCGATGGACGGCGCGATGCGCCTCCCGATGAAGGTCTCCTCGACGACGAGCAACTTCATGATCGGCGTCACGGCGGCGGCGTCGGCCGGCATCTACATCGGCCGGGGCGATGTCGTCGCGAGCATCGCGGCCCCCGTCGCGCTCGGCGTCCTGGCCGGCGCCCTCCTCGGGGCCCGCATGCTCATTCGCATGTCGAACACCGGAATCCGCCGCGTCTTCCTGCCGGTGGTCGTGGTCATCGCGCTCGAGATGCTCGCGCGCGGCTTCGGGCTGAACGTCTGAGGGCGACGATGGCTCACGATCGGTCCACCCGCGCCCAGAGCCCGGCCCCGCCCGACGCGCCGGAGCAGGCCGCGACGCCCGCAGGCTCCCGCCTGTCGCCCGACGCGTTCCGGATCATCGTGGGGTACGTGCTCGCGATCGGGATCACGGTCAGTGCCGCGGTCATCGCGCTGGGGTTCGGGCTGGCGCTCATCTTCGGCTGGCGGACGTCGATCATCGGCGGACCCCCCGGCCCCGCGGACCTGGCCGACTTTGGCGCGATGCCCTCCGGCCTGCTCGCGGTCCGCCCGTCCGCGATCACCCAGCTCGGGCTCGCGCTGCTCCTCGCGACGCCCGTCGCCCGCGTCGCCGCCTCGGTGGTCGGTTTCGCGCTCGAGCAGGACCGGCTCTACGTCGTGATCACGCTCGGCGTGCTCGCGATCCTGCTTGGGAGCATCTTCCTCATCCGCTGAGTCCCTTTCCGCCGGACGCGTTCGGGCAGCCGGCAGCGGAGGGCGAGGTGCGTCGCGACGACGAGGGGCCGCTCAGACGCGCGGCCCGCCGGGGCGTCGCGACAGCTCCACGAGGTGCTCCCAATCGTGCTCGAGCATCCTCCGCACCGCCTTGCGGAGCGTTCGCGGGCCGGCCGGCAGCTCGCGCACGGCTCGCCGTTCCTCGGGCGTCGTCTGCGCGATCCGGTCCGCGGCGAGGTCCGCGATTCGGAGGAAGGCCTCGGGAATCGGCATCTCCCCGCGCTCCGCCGCACCGGAGACGCGTCCGAACCCCGGCGCGCTCCCGAGCGCCGCGGCGAGGTACGGGCCGGGCGTCCCGAGCGCGTGGAGCAGGATCGCCCGCTCCGTGCGTCCGCCTCCATCCGGCTTCCGGTCGAGGTCGGCATCCGTCCGCGTCCTCGCCCAGTCGGCGAGCTCGCCCGACAGCCACCGGAAGCGCTCGACCAGCGAGTCGACCTCCTCCTCGGACAGCGGCTCCAGGTCGGGCCCGAACACGATGTACGGCGACCCGTTGCCCAGCCACTCGCCCTCGGTGACGTGCTCGACGACATTCGTCTCGACGGGCTCGTCGGGGTCGAGCGCCCCGTCCGCCTGTCCGGCCGACCGCGCCGCCTCGTGCCGCCGCAGGAACCGCCGGAACGCGACGATCGCGTCCGGGGTCGCCGCGAGGGCCTCCTCGGTCGTGGGCCCGACCGCCACGCAGCCGAGCAGGTCGAGCACGTGGACCATCGTCTTCCGGCGCTTCGGGCCGGACTCCAGGTGCAGCCCGTACGAAGTCATGGCTCGATTCGGCGTATCTCAGTCAGTGGCCGCCGATGCCCTCCGGCATCATCTCGCCGGCCTCGATGCGGACGGGCAGCCGGTTCTCGGAGGGCGGCAGCGGGCACGAGTAGTACGGCGAGTAGACGCAGAGCGGATGGTAGGCGAGGTTGAAGTCGAGGACGATCGTGCCGTCCTCCTCGGTCTCGAGGTCCAGGTACCGTCCGGCCCCGTATGTCTCGTTGCCGCTCGTCGCGTCGAGGAACGGGACGAAGTACTCGCCCTCCGCCGAGTCCTCGAAGCCGTAGGCGTGGAGCGCCAGCGGCTGGCCCTGCAGCTGGAACAGCAGCGTCGCGACCCGGCGAGCCTTTCGGAGCTGGCCGTCCGAGGTCGGCATCTCGAACGTGGGCGCCTCGGATCCCGAGTACGGCGCGGCGCGCAGCCCCTCGATCCGATGGTGGAGGTCCGGCGGGAAGTAGCGCAGGCCGTGGAACGATGCCTTGTCCTGGGCCGGCAAGGGGCTGTCGTCGCCCACGGCGAACGCCTCGTCGCGTCGCCGGCGGAAGTCCGCGATCGCGTCCGTGTATTCCGTGGCGACGTCGCGCGGGATGGCCCGGTGCTCGT
>JAKAAV010000039.1 GCA_021802185.1 Chloroflexota bacterium
TGTTCCTGCGCCGGCCGGCGTTCGTCGCGGCCTGCGCGGGCCTCATCGTCGTGCTCACGGTGCTGCTGTACGCCTACATCCCGATCCGGGCCTCGATGAACCCGCCGCTCGACTACGCGCGGCCCACGACGCCCGCGCGCTTCGCCTACCTCGTGCTCGGCCTCCAGTTCCGCGGCCTCCTCCAGAACCCGACGACCGGCGGGCTCGGCGCGGTGGCCGATATCTTCACGCTCCAGCTGAGCGCGGCCGGGCTGGCGATCGGTCTCGCCGGGCTCGCCGCGTGGCTGATCGGCGCGGTCCGGGTGCGCGGCCCGCGGCTCGCGCTGGCGCTCCTGACCGTCGCCTGGTTCGTACCCGTCACGATCTTTGCCCGCGCCTACAACGACGGGTTCGCCGACCGCTACTATCTCGTGCCGCTCGCGCTCGTCGCGGTGTGGGCCGGCGTCGCGGGCTCCCTCGCGTGGGACGCCGGCGCGTCGGCGCTCGAGGGCCTCGGCGCACGCACCGTGCCGCGGCTCGTGCGGATCGTCGCGGTCGCCCTGGCCGCCGCGATCGTGCTCGCGCTGCCTGGCCAGCGGGCGCTCGCCGGCCAGTCACAGCAGACCGCGGGCTCGGACAACGCCGGGGCGCGGTGGCTCGACGCCGCGTACGCGATCCTGCCCCGGAACGCCGTCGTGATCTCGTGGTGGAGCTACTCCACTCCGCTGTGGTACGGCCGGTGGGTCGAAGGGCGGCGGCCCGACGTGACGATCGTCGACGACCGGAACCTGCTGGACGACGGGTACGAAACCGTGCCCAACGCCGTGGCACACTTCGAAGCACTGCGCCGGCCGGTCTTCCTGATCCGGCAACCGGCGGACATTCCCGCGCTCGCAGCGCGCTACCGGCTCGTCCAGCACGACACCATCCCCGGATACAGCCCGCTCTGGGAGGTCGTTCCATGAGCAGCATCGACGCGACCCGCGACCCCGCCGGCGACACGGCGGGCTTCCACGACGGCGACTCGGGCAGCACCGTCGCGCGCCGCGTCGCCGCCTTCTCCTACTTCTTCCCGGCACACAACGAGGAGGCGAACATCGAGGGCCTCGTGGAGGAGGCGCTCGAGACGCTCCCGGCGCTCGCCGATCGCTTCGAGATCATCGCCGTCGACGACGGCAGCACGGATGCCACGTCCGCGATCGCCGACCGGCTCGAGGCCACGCACCCCGGCCTCGTCCGAGCCGTGCATCACGCGACGAACCTCGGGTACGGGGCCGCGCTTCGCAGCGGCTTCGCGGCCGCCCGGTACCCCGTCGTCGGGTTCACCGACGGCGACCGGCAGTTCCACGTGGTCGATCTGGGTCGCCTGCTCGCCGTGCTGGAGCCGCCCGACGGCGAGCGTGGCCCCGATGCGGTGGTCGGGTACCGGATCGAACGGGCCGACGCGCCGATCCGGCTGCTCTACGCGCGCCTCTACCGGCTCGCGCTCCGCATCTTCTTCGGCCTCGGCGTCCGCGACGTCGACTGCGCGTGCAAGGTGTTCCGGCGGGGGTCGCTCGACGGCGTCCGGCTCGAGTCGGGCGGCGCGTTCCTGTCGGCCGAGCTGCTGATCAAGTTCCGGGTGCGCGGCGGGCGGCTGGCCGAGGTCGGCGTGCCGCATTACCCGCGGACGGCGGGACAGGCCACCGGCGCGAAGCCATCGGTCGTCCTGCGTGCCGTGCGCGACTTCTGGATGCTGCGGCTGCGCCTCTGGGCGAACCGCGGGGCGGCGCTCCGTCGGGGCCAGCCGGTCGTCGACTGACGGCTCCCGCCCGACCGCGCTCGTGGTGCGGCGATCAGCCGGCGGTCTGGTCGCGCTAGCTGCCGGGCCGGCCCTCCGCGCCCCCGCCCGGCGACTCGCCGAGGTCGACGTCGAGCGAGTTCACGAAGTCGCGAAAGACGGCGAGCTGGTCGGACCCCGTCTGCTCCTCGTCCTCGGCCTCGGGCTCGACCCCCGCCCGGTCGAGAACGGCCTGGGTCGCGTAGATCGTGACGCCGCCGCGGATCGCGAGCGCGATCGCGTCGCTCGGGCGAGCGTCCACGTCGAGGGACCGTCCGTCGAGCTCGAGGTACATGCGGGCGCGGAACGTCTCGTCGGCCAGGTCGGACACGACCACCTGGCGGATCGTCGCGCCCAGGCGCTCGAGCGTCGAGATGAACAGGTCGTGCGTCAGCGGTCGCTCGGGCTTCAGGTCCTGGAGCTTCATCGCGATCGCGTTGGCCTCCCAGACGCCGATCCAGATCGGGAGGTACCGCTCGCGCCCGAGCTCCTTCAGGATCACGACGTGCTGGCTCGAGAGCATGTGCACGCGCACGCTCTCGACGACCATCTCGCTGAGTCCGTCCTCCGGCATGCCCGGGATTCTACACGCGGCCCTTTTGCGGACCCCTCGCCGGGCACGGCGCGGATGGCTCAGGCGCGTCGCGAAGTCCGGCGCGCACCGGCCGTCAGGGCCGGGTGGGGCGAGGGGTCGGACGCTTCGTCGCGACGGGTCGCTTCGTGGCCCGGGGTGAGGCCGTCGGGCTCGGGGCCGATGAGCCGGACGCGGGTGCCGCCGGCCGCAGCGCAGTCACGTACAGCCGGTCCTTCGTCACCCACGCGATCGACGGCGTCGCGCCCGGCAGCAGCACCATCCCGCGCACCCCCGCGAACGGTGCCGTCCCGTCGGCCGCCACGTACTGGGCCTGATAGTCGCCGTACGCCTTGTCGAACGCGAGCACGCGCTCGTGGGCGGCGTCGTACACGTACAGCGTCCCCTCGCCGCGGGTCGAGCTGGCGGTCATGAGCTGGTACCGGTGACCCGGCCGAAGGTCCGCGTCATCGGGCGGCGCCCCCACCGTGAACGACGCATCCGGCCGGCCACCGACGAACCGCGTCACCGAGCCCGTCGCGAGCGCGTAGACGTCTCCGTCGATGAAGATCTGCTCGAACCCCGAAACGTCCTGCGCGGTCGCGAGGTAGCCGGTCGGGTCCGACGGGAAGCCGCTGCCGTCGGCCGCGGGCGCGTACCGCAGGATCTGCTTCGAGCTCGGATCCACCACGTAGAGGTTGTACAGGCCCGCGTCCGCGTTGTGGAGGTACGTCTCGACGTCGGTGACGTCGCCGCCCCACGCCACGGAGTGGTTCATGACGATCGGCGCGAACGTGCCGTGGCCGCTCCGGTCCGCCGGCCTCCAGCGCCACAGCGCGCCGTTGTGGTCGAGGATCACGACGTCCGGTCCGCCCGTCGTCAGCAGCCACGGATCGCCCATCGCGGCCGCGATGCCGCTGCCGGCGCGGACCACGACGGTCGCGGTCCGCCTGGCGAGGTCGAACCGCACGACCGTGTGCGCGGCCCGGTCGATCGCGTATACCGCGCCGTCAGGCCCGAGCACCAGGCCGGCCAGGTCCGCCGAGGCGTCGAGCTTCGCCATCGTGACGATCGAGGAGGCCGATGTCTGCACCGTCCCGTAGAGCTCGTCGAGTCCGCCCGACACCTGCGTCCGGTAACCCGCGAGCGCCGCCGCCGGGACGCCGGACTGCTCCGCCGCCGCGAGCTGGCGCCAGGCGTCACGCAACGTCGCCAGCGCCTGTTGCGGGTCCGACTTGATGAGGCTCCCGCCGCCGAACACCTGGGCGATGTCCTGCTGCGCGGCGACCAGTGCGTCTTCGCCGGCGTTGGCCTTGACGATGTTGCCGGCCTGGCCCGCACGGCCGTTCAACGCCCACACGCCCACCCCCGCAACGAGGATGACGGCGAGGGCGGCCAGGATCGCGCGCGCGACACGGCGCTCCGCGGCCCTTCGGTCGAGCGACGAGCGCACCTGCCGCTCCGCCGTTCCACGCCTCGGCATGAGGTCGAGGACCGCATCGACGAGCGAGACGACGGCGGCCGACCATGCGCTTCGGACCCGCTGCGCGGAGCCCTGGACGGCGGTGACGCCATCCACGACCGAATCGGCAAGCGGGATCGGCGAGCGCTCCGGCGCGCCGGCCAGTGGCTCGGCGGGCCGGACGGGCACCAGGCGGTGCTCGATCCGGGTCGCAGGGACCTCGGTCGCCTCGATCACGAGGACCGCGTCGGATCCGGCGGCGCCCTCGGTCACGAGGCGGTGGTGCAGGTGCTCCGCGGCGGCCGCGGGCTGGAGGCTCGTGACGGACTGGCGGAGCTCCTCGGTCCCGAGGCGTTCGGCGAGGTCACCGGTCGCGAGCAGGAGCACGTCGCCGACCTGCAGCTCCCCGCGCCAGACGTCGACGTGCGGGTCCCCGCGTGTCGGCAGTCCCGGCGCGCGTTCGACCCGGGGGATCGTCAGGAGCTCGCCCCGGCGCGCCAGGTACGCGTCGGCGTCCCCGACCGTCGCCACGTACAGCTCACGCTCGCGCGCCACCGCCACGACCGCGCCGATCGACCGGCCCGCCGGCACGTGCGGGTCGCCGGCATGCAGGAGCCGCCGGTTCGCCGTCCGGATCGCCTTCTCGAGGCACGCGGAGATCCCGGCCGACTCGTCGTAGTAGTACTCACGCTGGATCGTGTCGAGGAGGGAGCGGGTCGTCTCGCGGGCGCGTGCCGGCGCGCCGCGGGCCGTCGCGATCGCGTAGAGGCTGCCCTTCGAGCGCGCCGTCGCCCCGATCGCCGGAACGTGCACGAGGACCGTGTCGGGGGACGTGTCGAGCCGCTCGCGCTCGGGAACCTGGCCGGGGTTCGTGTGCAGCCGGACCGCCATGCGTTCGAGTCTACACGCGGGGATCGCGGGGCCGGCCGACGTCCGAGCCCCCGTCCGCGTCCGGCCCACCGGCGGCGTCCGAGCCACCGTCCGCGTCCGGCCCGCGCCGAGCCCCCGAGCTCCGGACGACCACGCGCAGATCGCGCGCCCGGACGCCTCCGGGCGCGGCCGCGAGCTTGGCGAGGAGCAACGAGGACCGGAGCCGCAGCTCGGACGCGAGCGCAGACGACGTCGCGGTCACGAGGAGCCCGTCCCCCTGGAGCCCGACGAGCCGCGTCGACCCGGCAGCCGCCGGCACGTGCTCCGCGATCAGCCGCTCCCAGGCCGACATCGCCCGCGCGAGCCGGAGCTCCTCATCGAGCCCGAGTGCCGACGCCGCCTCGGGAAGGAGGTCGCCCAGGCGCCGCATCGGCCGCCGCCTGTTGCCGGTCACCCGGCGTCCCTCGCCCCGGCCAGCGTCGCCCTGCCGATGCCTGCTGCCGGCCTGGCGTCGCTCACGCGAGGCGCTCCAGCCGTCCCGGCGTGACGCGCCAGGCCGTCGACTCCGCGACGAGCGCGGGATCGAGGTCCTCGAGGGCCGTCGTCGTGACGAACGCCTGCGGCAGCGCGCCGATCCGGCGCACGAGATGCGCGCGACGGTCCGGGTCGAGCTCGCTGAAGACGTCGTCGAGCAGGAGCAGCGGCGGGACGCCGTCGCCGCGGCCGAGCAGGTCGAGCTCGGCGAGCTTGAGGGCGAGGATGGCGGTCCGTTGCTGGCCGCGGGACCCGAACGCCGCGAGGTCGCGTCCGCCGAGGAGGAACCGGACGTCGTCGCGGTGCGGCCCGACGAGCGTCTGCCCGTTCCACAGCTCCTTCTCGCTCGTCTCGGCCAGCCGCCGGCGCAGGGCATCACGCGGTGTCTCCGCCACATGCGCCGGCGCGTTCGTCTCGTACGCCAGGCGCAGGCTCTCCTCGCCCGGCGCGATCTCGTCATGCGCGGACTCGAGCGGGCCCGCGAGCGCGTCGAGCACGCGGAGGCGCCGCTCCACGATGGCTCCGCCCTCGTCGACCAGGATCCCGTCCCAGTACGGCAGCTGTCCGGGGTCCGCGGCGCCTTCGCGAATGAGCCGCAGCAGGCTGTTCCGCTGCGTCAGCACACGCCCGTACGTGGCGAGCGAGCGCGCGTGGCCCGGCCGGAGCTGGGCGACGATGCTGTCCAGCTCGTCGCGCCGGAGCGACGGCGATCCCGAGACCAGCAGCATCGACTCCGGAGCGAACAGCACCGTCCGGAGGGTCGCGGACAGGGCATCGGGGCGCCGTCCCACGCCGTTGACCCGGATCCGCTTGCGGCCTCGCGATGCCGCTCCCGGCCGCACCGCAGGTCCGGCGCCGAGGCCGGCGGCCGCCAGAGCGCCTCCCGGCCCAACGCTCCCCGACGGCAACGCGAGGGCGACCTCGAGCGTCTCGAGCGTCGACGAGACCGGCTCACGCGAGACCGCCGCCTCGACGCGTGCGACGTCCGCTCCCCATCGCACGAGCTCCTGGTCGGCGTGCGCCCTGTGCGACCGGCCGAGCGAGAGCACGAGGAGCGCCTCGAGGAGGTTCGTCTTGCCGGCCGCGTTCTGTCCGACGACGACCTGCGGCCCGGCCGCGAGCGCCGCGCGCAGGTGCTCGTAGCTCCGGAAGTCGGCCAGCTTCAGCTCGTGGATTCGCACGGTCGGACCGAGATGGACGGCAGCCGGGCCGGGGAGCGGGTGAGCCCGACGCGAGCGCTCAGGAGGCGGTCCGGACGGGCATGATGACGTGGACGTAGTCGGGATCGCCGATGGGCCGAAAGACGCCGGGCGACAGGGCGCCGTTGAACTCGAGCGCGAGCTGGTCCGCGTCCACGTTCTGCAGGACCTCGGCGAGGAACCGTGCGTTGAACGCGATCGACATCCCCTCGCCCTCGACGGTGGCCTCGATCTCGCCCTCGTTGTCGCCGATCTCGGCGTTGGCCGACACCGCCACGGTGCTCGCGCCCTCGCCCGGTACCGTCAGCTTGACGACGTTGGCCGACGAGCTCGCGATGAGCGCCGAGAGCCGCGTGGCCTTGAGCAGGTCCTCGCGATCGACCACGGCACGCGTGGAGTGGGATGTCGGCAGCACCTGCTGGTAGTTCGGGAACTGCCCGTCGATGATCCGCGTGACGAGGTCGATGCCGTCGACGTGGAACAGGACCTGGTTCTTCGACGGCGCGAGCACGACGTCGACCGGGTCGTCGGTGTCGGCCAGGATCCGCGCGAGCTCGGTGTACGAGCGAGCCGGCACCACGAGTGCGCGGTCCTCGACGGGGTCCATCACGTCGATCGTCTTGACGGCGATGCGGTAGTTGTCGGCGGCGGCCAGGGTCATGCGGTCGCCGGTGAACCGCGTGAGGACGCCGGTCAGGATCGGCCGGGACTCGTCGCTCGCGGCCGCGAAAGCCACCTCGCCGAGCGCCGCCTTCAGCACCTTCTGCGAGACGCGCGTCGTCGGGCGCTCGCCCGCCGCCGGGATCGCCGGGAACTCGTCCGCATCGATGCCCTTGATGTGTGCCCGGAACCGGCCGCTCCGGATGCGGAGGCTGTCGGCGCCGTCGGTCTCGAGGTCGACCCGCTCGCCCGGTGGCAGCGAGTTGACGATGTCGGCAAAGAGGCGCGCCGGCACGGTCAGCGATCCATCCGAGTCGATCTTGCCGGGAACCCAGCTCGTGATGCCGATCTCGAGGTTGGTCGTGGTCAGCTTGAGCCCTGCGTCCTCGGTGCGCAGCAGCACGTTCGACAGGACCGGAAGGGTCGCGCGGCTCGAGACGGCGCGGCCCACCACCTGCAGACCACGCGCCAGGTTCTCCTGCATGAGCGACAGCTTCACGAGTCCCTCTCCCCGGGGCGCGGCGCGCCCACGTTCATCCACGAGCTTCCGGATGGAACTCTCGCTCGTCATATCTTCTCATTCCATCATCGTCATCATCAGGGTGTGGACGCTGTGGACGTCCGTGCTCGGCCGTGCGGCAGAGTGGCGTGGACGAACCCCATGTGAGGGTGGATGGCCGACCCTTCGCGGTGGATGACGCACGCGAGACCATGTGGAAGGGTCCGGGAGGCATCTGGCGTGGCCTGCGCGATGGCGGAAAGTGTCCACATCGGGGCGACGATGCGCGCTCCTCCCCGGCGTCCGACACGCCGTCTTGTCCACATGCGGCACGCGTTATCCACGGTTTGGGGGGTGTTTATCCACGAACCGCCGATCCAGGGGCTCGAGGAGACGGCTGCCGGCCGGTCCCGACGGCTCGTGGTCATGCCTCGCCGGTGATCAAGTCGGTGCGGCGAGGGCCCTCGCCGGGTCAGCCGTTTGGCCAGCCCGACACACGCGGCATGCCCGGCTGCCGGCACGCCGAGGCGGTCAGTCGCTGCCCGAGTAGATGAGCTCCCGCAGGGCCGCGATCTCGCGCCGCAGGTCGTCGTTCTCCTGGCTTTCGCGTGTGATCTTGTCGCACGCGTGCAGGACGGTCGAGTGGTCGCGGCCACCCAGCTCCGCGCCGATGCGGAGCAGCGAGACGTCCGTCTCCTCCCGCATGAGGAACATGGCGATCTGCCTGGGCACCACGATCGCCCGGTCCCGCTTCTGGCCGCGCAGCGCGTCGAGTTCCACGCCGTAGTACTCCGAGACGGCGCGCGTGACGCGCTCCGGCGTCACGGTCCGGCGCTTCGGGTTGTAGAGCACGTTGGACAGCACCGCCTGCGCGAGATCGATGCTGACCGGGACGGCGTTCATGCTGGCGTAGGCGAGGATCCGGTTGAGTGCGCCCTCGAGCTCGCGGATGTTGCTGACGATCTTCCGCGCGATGAACTCGATGACGTCCGACCCGATCGCGGCGCCCTGCTCCTCCGCCTTCGCGCGCAGGATGGCGATCCTCGTCTCGAGGTCCGGGGCCGTCAGGTCGGCGATCAGGCCCCACTCGAACCGGCTCCGGAGGCGCTCCTCGAGAGTCGTGATCTGCTTCGGCGGCCGGTCGCTGGAGAGCACGACCTGCTTGCCGTCCTCGTGGATGGAGTTGAACGTGTGGAAGAACTCCTCCTGCGTCCGCTCCTTGTCCGCGATGAACTGGATGTCGTCGACGAGCAGGACGTCGATCTTCCGGTAGCGGGCGCGGAACTCGTCGACGCGGCCCTGCTGGATGCTCGTGATGAACTCGTTCGTGAACTTCTCGCTGGTCGCGTAGACGACCTTCTTGCGCGGGAAGCGCGCGATCACCTGGTTGCCGATCGCGTGCATGAGGTGCGTCTTGCCGAGTCCCACGCCGCCGTACAGGAACAGCGGGTTGTAGGCATGGCCCGGCCGCTCGGCGACGGACAGGCTCGCGGCGTGGGCGAGGCGGTTCGCGGAACCCACGATGAAGTTGCCGAACGTGTAGCGCGGGTTGAGGTTGGACGGGCCGCCTTCCCCGCCGACACGGGTCGGCTCCACGCGGACGGGTTGCGCGGCGATCGACTCGGCGGCGGCCGCCGGCTCGGGCGCGACCTCGAAGTCGACCTGCACGCTGTACCCGACGACGCGGGCGAGCGTCTGGCTGATCAGGGAGCGGTACCGGGTCTCGAGCCAGTCCTTGGCGAACCCGTTGGGAACCGCGACGCGGAACCGGTGGTCGTCCACGGCGACGAGCGCCGTGTCGCGGAGCCAGGTCTCGTAGTTCGCAGGCGACAGTGAGACCTGGAGCTCCCCGAGGGCGGCGCGCCACACCTGTTTCGCGTCCATAGCGTTCGCTCGACCCCATCACCGTCGTTCGTCGACGCCGCACCCGTGAAGGGCGGCGACGCGGACCCGGACCAGCCAGTGCAGAAGCCGCGAGGGTGTCCCGTGTGCGGACGCCGGCGGGGCCTCTCGGACCCTCCCCCGCGTCCTCGGGCGTCGGGAGCGACGGCAAGCCTAGCACCGGCCGGAGGCCCGTCGCAACGCGAAAGCGCCGTACTCCGGAGGGGTATCCGAGGGGGACCATCGCCGGGCCTGCCCGCGGCGTCTCGCGCGCGTGCGGGACCGGTCGGGCCGAGCGCCGTCAGCCGATCGGGTCGCCAGGGCTCGCCCCCTCGTCGACCGACAGGAGCGGGATCCGGCCGTCCGCGGGCAGGGCGCCCAGCACGAGGACCTCGCTGACGAAGCCGGCCACGCGGCGCGGCGGGAAGTTCACGACGGCGACGACCAGGCGGCCGACGAGCGCCGCTGGATCCGGGTACGTGCCGGGCAGCTGGGCCGACGAGCGGCGGACGCCGCCGGGCCCGAAGTCGACCTGGAGCCGGTACGCCGGGCGGCGGGCTTCGGGAAACGGCTCGGCCGACACGATGCGGCCGACGCGCAGGTCGAGCCGGTCGAAGTCCTCGACCGTTGCCGTCCCCGGATTCCTGAACGTTCGCGCCGTCTCGCCGCCCAACGCCGACCCCCTGGTTTGACACTCGTTTCCGCCGATCCATATACTCCTTCGGCGCGGTGTCGTGGTGTCGCCATGGCCTGCGCCGTATCCACGAGGCAGGTGGGCTCCGATCCGCCCAGCTGGCGCCATCCGTCGCTCGTCCTGCCAAGGAGCCGTGACGCCCGATGAAGCATACCTACCAGCCCA
>JAKAAV010000040.1 GCA_021802185.1 Chloroflexota bacterium
GCCCGGGGGCGTGACGCCGCTCGGCCCGGCCCCGGCACGCCGGAGCGCCGCGCTGCTCGGCGGCGTGGCGCGGCACTCCCGCGGACGAGGCGCGGTGGGGCGCGAGGGCGCTCGCGCGGGCTGAGGAGGTGCAGCCGGTCTGACCGGCTGCCATCACGCCTTCCGGCGGCGAAGCGACCCCAGCATCAGCAGCAGCCCGCCGACGACGAGGATCACCGGCCACGCGGTCCCGATCGTGCCGGAGATCGCGTATCGCGTGTCCTCGGACGCCACGTACGCGCCGATCGTCGCCAGGATCACGGCGGGGACGAGTGGCCACGGGTGCCGCTCATGCATCCGCAGGACCATGGCGAGCACCCAGATCAGCGCGAAGCCGGCGCCCATCGCGATGAGGAACAGCCCTCCGCCGAGCTGCCCCGCGTAGACCGTGGTGAGCGGGATGCCCGCGCCGATGCCCGTCACGATGCCGCCGGGGACGAGGAACCCGTACTCGCCGGTCGCAAGGAACACGATCAGCAGGATCAGCCCGACCGCGAGCACGATGTATTCGCCGGCGTTCGGCAGGAACCGGTCCACCAGCAGGAACCCGCCGAGCGCCACCAGCACGAGTCCCGCCACCCAGGCGCCGACCGGCGCGGCCTGCGTGCTCTGTGGCTGCTGCGGCCGCTGCGGTTGCTGCGGCCAGCCTGGCGGCGCGGGCTGCCACCCCGGGGCGTTCGGCGGCTGCTGCCACGAGGGGCCGCCGGCGCCGGGTTGTGCGGACTGGCCGGGGTCCACCGATCCCCCCGGAACGCTCGTCGTCATCGTCGATGCTCCTGTCGGCCGGAACGGACCCCGGCATGCGGACGCGCGGCGATCGTGCCACGCCGGAAGCACCCGCGACAGGGCCAGCCGGACGTCCGACGTCACCGTCACGCCGCGCCGGACGAGCCGAGCGGCCTACCATATGCGGGCGGGGGTTCCGACGAGGTCGATTCGTGACGACGCCCGCCCCTGCCCGCCGCGCCCCGGCCGTCGATGCTCCCACCCCTGTCGCCGCGCCGCCGGCCGCCGCGGATTCCGGCGCCCTCGCCGGCGCTCCCGGCGGGGCCGAGGTTGGGCGCTCGGGCCGCTCCCCGGCCGGACCAGCCGGCCCTGCCGTCCCGGTCGCCCCGGGCGGGGGGCACCTGCCGGCGAGCGTCGTCGCCCGGAACGTCCGCCTCGTGCAGCGCGACTCGGTCGCCGTCGGCATCGTCAACGCGTCGACACCGTTCCTGCCGGTGCTCCTGCTCCGGCTCGGCGGGACCACGCTCCAGGTCAGCCTCCTGACGGCGCTCCCTGCCATCGCGGGGTTCCTGTTCGCGATCCCTCTCGGCCGGTTCCTCCAGCGCCGCAGGAACGTCGTCCCCTGGTACAGCGCGGCACGCCTCGTCGCGCAGCTCGCATTCGGCGCGATGGCGCTCGCGATGCTCATGCTGCCCGAGGGGCCCGGGTGGGCCCGCGGCGCGGCCCCGGCGGCGCTCGCCGTCCTCGCGATCTGGGCGCTCCAGACCCTTCCCAACACGATGGTCAACGTCGCGTTCCCCGTGCTGATGGACGGCGCCTCCGGGCCGTCGCACCGGATGGACCTGCTCTCGCGGCGGTGGTCGATCATGGGCCTCACGACCGCGATCACCGTCGCCGTCGCGGGGCAATTCCTCGGGATCCTGCCGTTTCCGCGGAACTACGCCCTCGTGTTCGGCGCGTTCGCGGGATCGGCACTCGCGAGCTGGTGGTACTCGCACCGCGTGCGGCTGCCCGACCACGTGCCGTCCACTCGCGCGGCCGGCGCCGGGCGAGGCCCCGGCGGCGGCCTGCGCGCGCTCGTGCGCGCCCAGCCGGCGTTCATGACGTTCGAGGTTCGGTCGTTCGTGTACACGGCCGGCGTCTACATGGCCACGCCGCTCGTCCCGCTCTACTACGTCCGCGAGGTGCACGCGTCCGACGCGTGGATCGGGCTCATCGGGGCCGCGACGGCCGCGACGCAGCTCGTTGGCTACTGGCTGTGGAGGCGCGTGTCCGCGCGCCACGGGACGCGGAGAGTGCTGGTCATCACGATCCTCGGGAACGCGCTCGGCCCGGTCGCACTCTCGTTGCTCGGCGCCCTCCCGCTGGTCGTGCTGCTCGCCGCGACGACGTCGATCTTCTATGCCGGCGCGAGCCTCGTGCTGTTCGAGGAGCTGATGCGACGCGTGCCCCGACCCTGGGCCGTGTCGTTCACCGCGATCGACCAGAGCACGCAGAACCTCGCGGCCACGATCGCACCGCTCACCGGCGGCCTCCTCGCGACCGTGTTCGGGATCCGCTACGCGCTCGCGATCGCGACGTGCCTCGGCGTGATCGCGTTCGTGCTGTTCGCGCTCGAGGGCCGGAGCGCGGTGCTCCCCGGCCCGGCAGCCCGTGGTACGAGACGGGTCGCGGCGACGCGGCCACCGCGGTTCTCGCGGACCCGGCAGCGAATCGGCGGCGCGCCGCCGGGCCACGCCGCTCACTCGAACGGCGGCTGCCCCACTTCCTCCAGCGCGAGACGATAGAGCGCGGCGCCGTCGAGCGCGGTGGACGGCGAACGGAACACGGCGAGATCCTCGACCAGCGTCCGCTCGAGCCGCGTGCCCGCGAGCCGGTCGACGATGCGGACCGCGTGCGCGGCGAACCGCAGGGACTGCAGCGTTTCCGCTCGCGCGGGATCGTCCCAGAACCACCCGTCCGACTGGAACATCGAGAGGCGCGATGCCTGGGCGGCGAGGATCTCCTCGAGCAGTCGCGCCTCGGCTGCACCGGGGCGTCCGGATCCGCGCGCACGGTCGCCGCGCGGTGCCGGGGTTCGGGCACCCGGCGCCGTCTCCGCCATCATCTCGGCAGGATCGACGCCGGCGACCAGCCGCGCGGCGTAGTCTCCCGCGGTCGCGTACCCCGACGCGACGTCGGCGTATCCGTCGCGGGCGCTCCACGGATCGATCCCGAGCGGGGCGACGAGACGCTCGGTGACCGCGTCGATCGCGGCGGCGAGCCGGTCGAACGCCATCCGGAGCGGCTGCTTCCAGCGTCCGTCCGCCGCGTCCGGGCACTCGGCGCTCCACCGGAGCACCCCGTGGTGACATGACCAGCTCGTGCGCTCGCGGATCGTCATGACGGGGAGCGGGGGCCGCGCACTCGACCCGAGCAGCTCGCCGAGCGAGCCGACGTCGAGATGCGGGCCCCCGGCAACCGTCTCGTACCAGGTCGTGAGCCGGGCGAGGAACAGCTCCCGGAAGGGCTGGTGGTGCCCGTACAGCTCGCCGTCGGTCGCGATCACCGCGAGAGGCGCATCGCCGGAGGGGAGTGGGTCGGCCAGGCGCGGCGCGACGCGCGTCCGGACGAAGTCGTCTGCGTTCCGGGTGGCCCCCGGATCGAAGCTCACGGCGGTGGAGAGCGCCCGGTCGTAGAACATCACGACGAGCGAGCGCCCGTCGCCGACGTCGACGCGGTACGGTCGCCGCGTGTCGAGGTCCCCGTCCGTGCCCGCCTGCCACGGCGCGAGGATCGTGTACCGCACGCCCTCCTCGGCGCACAGCCGCAGTGTCGCGAGGTCGACGGCGGTCTCCGGCAGCCAGAACCCGGTGGCGCGCCGCCCCATCCGGAGCTCGAAGTCGCGGAGCCCCCACCGGATCTCCGTCCGGCGGTCGCGCACCGACGCCAGCGGCAGGATCGCGTGGTGGTAGCCGACCGCGATCGCGTTCGTGCCCTCGTCCTGGGCGACCATCATGTCGTGGACGTCCGGCCGGTCCGCGCGCAGCCAGGTTGCGAGCGCCGGGCCGACGTTCCAGCCGATCCGGCGGAAGTTGCCTCGCGCCGCGTTGGGGGCGTAGCACTCGTCGGTGATGCGCGCGGTCCAGTCGTGGGCCGGCGCGGCAGTCGGGTCGGCGGGAATCGTCCCGGTGAACGGGTCGCGGCGGTCGGGCTGGTAGAAGTGGCCGTGGATGGCCAGGCGGCCAGTCGTCATCGCTCCTCGGCGCGATGGTCGCGCGAGCTCGAGACGTCGAACCGCACCTGGAACGCCGCAGCCTGTCCGGGGTCGAGGCGCAGCGGCCACGACAGCAGCAGGCAGCTGCCCTGGTACTGCCGCTCGAACCCGGACTCCGAGTTCGACACGGTCTCCACGGGGTACCACGACACGTCGGCCGCCGGATCGAGGGCCGCGTCGATGCGCGCTCCCTCCGCCGTGTTGGCGAAGGCGAAGCCCGCGAGCACGCCGGGGTGCTCCATGGAATCGTGAGGGTAGCGGCGCGTCGCCGCGGCCTCCGTCCGAGCCTGGCCTGCCGATTCCGGCTCCGGTTCGATCGCTGCCGGCGCCTCGTACCATGCCGCCGGGTTGTGCCCGCCTCCCGCGAGGTTGACGTTCCACTCGAGCACGAGCTCCGCGTCCAGCGGCATGTCGCCCCGATGCTGCACCTCGACGCCGACCGACAGCGACGGGTCGAGGCGACCACCGGCGAGGCGCAGCGTCTTGCGGATCGCGATCGGCTGGGCGGCCGCGTGGGCACGCCGCTCCGCGACAAGCTCGTCGCGGGACAGGCGCACGACGCGGTACGCGTGATCGACGGTGTCGGCGAGCTCGGCGA
This sequence comes from Chloroflexota bacterium, assembly GCA_021802185.1. Classification (GTDB taxonomy): domain Bacteria; phylum Chloroflexota; class Limnocylindria; order Limnocylindrales; family CSP1-4; genus JAJYNJ01. The sequence continues at coordinate 4,620 of JAKAAV010000040.1, forward strand.
CCGCCTCGCGCCGGAACCCATCCGCGTTCGATCCCGGCGGTACGACGTGCAGCAGCGCCGACCGGCGCTCGTGCCGGTCGTAGATGAGGCGGCTGGAGAGCCCGGGCTCCTTCGCCGCCACCACGTCGTGGATCGTCTTCGGCGCCCCTCCGGCGTCGCCGTCGCCGCCGCCCCCGGCCTTCGCCACGTCGCCGGCGCGCAGCTCCGCCGCCTGCTCGTGTGCGACGAGCGTGGCGTGGTACGCCTCAGGCCGCCGTCGGACGACCGACGAGAGCGCGAGCCTCGTGGCGCGCAGGTCCCAGGTGCCGATGCCGGCTCCTTCGGAGACGTCGACGACCACGACCTGTCCCGGCCCGGCCAGATAGGCCTCCGGGATCCCGTCCATGTCGGCATCGATCATCGCCGAGCCGTTCGGGGGCGCGGCCGAGAGGTCGAGCGCGGCCGACAGGGGGAGCGCGGAGATGACTGGCGACGAGACGTCGACCGCGGGGGCGTCGAACGCGGGAACGTCCACCGCGGGGGCGTCGAACGCGGCCGAGGTGTCGAACGCGGCCGAGGTGTCGAGGACACTCCGCCGGGCCGAGGCGCGCATGGCGCCGGCCTCGACGGCGACGGGCGGGACGACCTGCTCCGCGGTCACCTGCGCCTCGAGGGCGGGGCTGCCGACGACGGCGGGCGACGCGATCACCATCGGCGCTCCGAGAGATGGTTCGGTCCGGGCGGCTTCGGCCGCGGCCGCGTCGACGCGAGCCGCGTCCGCGATGTCCTCCGCCGCGATCAGGTGCGCGCTCGTGGCGAGTCGCATGTGCACGATGTAGATCCCACCGAACAGTCCGTGCCAGTAGCAGTCGTTCGACTGGCCCCGGTACAGGTGGTCGCGAGCAGCCTCCCTGGTGGCACCATCGGGCATCGCGTCGACCTTGGCCGACGCGCGGAGCATCTGCTTGTGGAGATCGTTGATCTCGCGGTAGCGAACCTGGAAGTTCCGCCAGAACCCGCCGCGCAGGAAGCGGCGCTCCGGAAGGTCCTCGTCGGTGGCTCGTTTGATGAGCGCCGTGAAGACGTTCGCCTCCTCCGGCGGGAGCGCCCACTCGCCCATCTCGAGGTACGACGCGGTGGGCACGTAGACGCGCCCGACCGGCGGCTCGCGGTCGAGCCAGACGGACGGCGTGACCGTCGCGAGCCACCCGGCGTTGTCCTCGAGCAGCCCGAAGAACCGATCCACCCATCGGCCGCGGCCCCAGCAGTGCTCGTACGTGCCGGGCCACGCGCCGAACTTCTCGCCGTCGTCCCCCATGAACCCGAGGCGGTGTCCGTCGTCGGTGGCGTTGCCCCGCAGGTGCGCGATGACGTCCTCCGGCTGCCCGAACGGGATCCGGTACCGGAGGCCCTGCTCGGTACCGAACACGCGGAGCAGCCGCCCCTGGTCCTCCGTGACGTAGGCACCCCACATGCCGTCCTCGGGCACGGCCGCGGCCCGGAAGTGGTTGTCGTCGAGGATCGTCCACTCGTATCCGCCGTCGGCCAGGACCGACGGCAACTGCGGCTCCCACACCCGCTCCGCGAGCCATGCCCCCCGCGGCCGCCGCCCGAACAGCCGCTCGACCTCGTCCGCCATCCGGACGAGCTGTCCGTGCCGGTCGCGCTCAGGCAACGACACGAGGACCGGCTCGTAGTAGCCCCCGCCGAGCACCTCGACCTGGTCCCGCTCGACGAGCGACCGGAGCCGCTCGAGGAAGTCGGGGTGCGTGTCGCGGAGCCACTCGATGAGCGGGCCGGTGTAGTGGAGGGACAGGCGGACGGCAGGGTGGCGCTCGAGCGCCTGCAGCAGCGGCTCGTACGCGGCGCGGTACACGTCCTCGAACACCCAGCCGAAGTTGCCCACCGGCTGGTGGTTGTGGATGGCGAGCGCCAGTGCGATCCGGCCGGTCACCGGCCTCCCTCCATCTCCCCGTCGTGCTGGCCTGCGTCGTCGATCGCCCGCGTCTCCCGCCCGGTCGTCAGCTCTCGGGCCGCGCCGGAACCTGTCGGCGCTCGCCGCCGGCCGCGCCCGCCTCCTCGACCGCGGTCGTGTCCGGCCCCGCGGCCCGCGCGCGGCCGGACCCCGCTGTTCGCTTCGTCGCCCGTCCGGTCCCGTTGCCGCCATCCGGCCGTGCCGTGGCCGCGCGCGTCCGGCGCCTCGGCGCATCGACGCGTCCGGCGTTGCGCGCCGCCGGGAGGTAGAGCTGCTCCGTGTACTCCTCGAGCATCCGCGTCGTCGAGAACTGCCAGATCGTGCTGCGGATCGAGTTCCGGGCCAGCGCCAGCCATGCCTTCGGCAGGCCGTCGCGGTCGCGTTCGTAGTAGCGCGGGACGACCTCATGCTCGAGCAGTCGGTACAGCTCCTGTGCGTCGGCCCAGTCCTGGGCGCCCTCGTCCGGGATCGTCTCGCGTCCGCCGATCGCCCACCCGTTCGACCCGTCCCAGCCCTCGTCCCACCACCCGTCGAGGACCGAGAGGTTCACGATGCCGTTGACCGCCGCCTTCATGCCGCTCGTCCCCGAAGCCTCGAGCGGCCGGCGCGGGTTGTTGAGCCACACGTCGACGCCCTGGATCAGGAACCGCGCAACCCGCATGTCGTAGTCCTCGACCATGAACACGCGGCCACGGAGCCGGGGCGAGCGGCTGCGCTCCCAGATCTCCTGGATCACGCGCTGGCCGGGTCGGTCCGCGGGGTGCGCCTTGCCTGCGAAGACGATCTGCACGGGCCGCTCGGGGTTCCAGAGGATCCCGGCGAGCCGCTCCTCGTCCGAGAACAGGAGCGCGGCCCGCTTGTAGGTCGCAAAGCGCCGCGCGAACCCGATCGTCAGCGCGTTCCCGTCCATCAGGTGCCCGATCGCTTCGAGCTCGTCCGGCGATTCCCCCTGCCGGGCGAGCTGGGCCAGCAGTCGTCCCCGCACGAAGTGCGCCAGCTCGAGCTTCTGCCGCGTGTGCGCCGACCAGAGCTGCCGGTCCGGGATCTGGTCGATGCGGTCCCAGAAGCGCTTCGCCCGGACCTCGGCATCGAGGTCGTCGAGGTCGCCTCCACGATCCTGGTAGAGCGTCCGGAGCGGTCGTCCCACCCAGCTCGGCACGTGGATCCCGTTGGTGATCCCGAGAATCGGCCGCTCGAGGACGGGGGCCCAGGTCGCGTTCGCCGTCTCCGCGTGGAGCCGGCTCACCGCGTTCGCGCCGTTCGTCAGGCGCAGGCTGAACGCGGTCATGTCGAACTCGGCGCTGCTGCCGTCGACGCCCCGGCCGAGCTCGAGGATCCGCTCGAGGTCGATGGCGTCCGGTCCAGCCAGGGGAGCGGCGAGACGGCGCACGAGCTGCGCGTCGAAGCGCTCGTTCCCGGCCGACACCGGGGTGTGGATCGTGAACACGGAGTCGCGCCGGACCCGCCCGAGCGCCTCGTCGAGCGCCACCCCCTGTGCGACCAGCTCGCGTGTGCGCTCCACGAGCATCATCGCCGAGTGGCCCTCGTTGAGATGCCAGACCGCCGGGTCGATGCCGAGCGCGCGGAGCGTCCGGACCCCGCCCACGCCGAGGACCATCTCCTGGCAGAAGCGCATCTCGCGCCCGCGCACGTACAGGATGCTCGTGATCGGCCGGTCGGGCGGGGCGTTCTCCGGGATGTCGGTGTCGAGCAGCAGCAGCGGCACGCGTCCCACCCGGGCGAGCCAGACCGCGCACCACACCGTGCGGCCGGGGAGCTCCACCGGGATCGTCAGCGGCTCCCCCTCGAGCGAGGCGACTCGGAGCAGGGCCAGCCGGAGCGGGTCGTAGTCGGGGTACGCGTGCTCCTGGTGGCCGTCCGCGTCGATGGTCTGCCGGAAGTACCCGCGGTGATAGAAGAGGCCGACCGCGACGAACGGGAGGGCCATGTCGGACGCGGTCTTCGCATGGTCGCCGGCGAGGACGCCGAGGCCGCCCGAGTAGATCCCGAGCGTCTCGGTGAGGCCGTATTCGGCGCAGAAGTACGCGATCGGGCCCTGCAGCTCGGCGCCGTGGTGTCGCGTGAACCAGTGGCCCGCCCCGTTGGCCATGTACCGCTCGAAGTCGTCCATGACGGTCTCGTACTCCGCCATGAACGCCGGGTTCCCGAGCTGGTCGCCCCAGCCCTGGTGGCTCATGAGGATCGAGATCGGGTTGCGGTAGCGCGACCACAGGGCCGAATCGATGTGCGCGAAGAGCTGGCGCGCCTCGGGGTGCCACGTCGGGTAGAGGTTGTACGCGAGAGCCCGAAGTCCCTCGAGGCGGGCCGGCAACCGGAAGGCGGGCGGCGGAAGCGTCGGGACGACGGGGGCGTGCTGCATGAGAGTCCCGATGCTACACGAATCGGGGGGCATAAACCGATTTACCTCTGCACGCGCGGATGGCGCCGGCATCGCCGGGCGGCGCTGACGACCGCCAGGTCGTCGCTTCTGGTCGTCGCTTCCCGGGGCGGACGTACCATCGCGCGCATGAAGATCGCGATGGTCAGCTCGGAGTGCGAGCCGTTCGCCAAGACGGGCGGGCTCGCGGACGTGGTTGATGCGCTCGCCCGGGCGCTGGGCGAGCTCGGCCACGAGGTCGACGTCTATCTGCCCCGCTACCGCGGGCTGGAGCCGCCCGGGCCGGCCGAGCGGACGCGCCTCGAGATGCCCGTGCCGGGCGTCCGGGGAACGGCTGCGCCGAGCGTCGATGTCCTCTCCGCCAGGGCCGACGGGTACCGACTCCGGCTCGTCGACCACCCCGCCAGCTTCGACCGGGCGAACTACTACGGCGAGGGCTCGGACTATCCCGACAACGGCGCGCGCTTCGCGCTGCTCGGTCGGGCGGCGCTCGAGACGATCCGGGCCGAGGGCGGCGGCGTGGCGGTCCTGCATGGGCACGACTGGCAGGCGGGGCCGGCGGTGCTGCTGCGCGACCACGTGTACGGGTCGGACCCGGTCCTCGACGGCATGGCGACGATGGTGACGTGCCACAACCTCGCATACCACGGGTGGGTGCCGCGCGAGCGTGCCGCGGCGCTGGGGCTGCCGCCGGGCGTGGGCAAGGCCGACGGCGTCGACCTCCTGCGCGAGGAGGTCCGCGAGGCGGACATGGTGAACACGGTGAGCCCGACGTACGCGGAGGAATCGCGGACGCCCGAGTACGGCGCGGGCCTCGACGACGTCCTGCGCGAGCGGGGCGAGACGTACGTCGGGATCCTCAACGGCATCGACCTGCGTCTCTGGGACCCGGAGACGGACGAGGCGCTCGTCGAGCGCTTCTCGACGGTCGACCTGGCCGGCAAGCGCGCGTGCAAGCAGGACCTCGCCGTGCGGCTCGGCGTCGACGCGTTCCCCGAATCCGACGGACGCGAGCGATGGGGGGCTCGGGGAGCGCCGCTGTTCGGGCTCGTCGGGCGCCTGGACCCGCAGAAGGGCTTCGACCTGCTGACGGGCGCCGCGGAGGCGCTGGTCAGGGCCGGCGGCCGGATCGTCATCCTCGGCACCGGCGACGCGCGGCTCATCCGCGACCTGCGCGAGCTCGCCGAGCGCTGGCGCGACCGGATCGTGATCCTCGAGCGGTTCGATCGAGACGAGGCGCGCCGGATCTACGCCGGGAGCGACCTGCTGCTGATGCCGTCGCGGTTCGAGCCGTGCGGCCAGAGCCAGATGATCGCCATGCGATACGGCACGAT